>JAQUCZ010000232.1 GCA_028685945.1 Sulfurimonadaceae bacterium
AAATTTTTTAAAGAGACGGTTCTACATTATGCACAACAAACTTCACATAGTCTCCCTCGGGTGTACAAAAAACTTAGTCGATACGGAGGTGATGATGGGCAAACTCCAAAATTTCACCCTTACCGACGACCAAGAGGAGGCGGATGTCATCATCGTCAATACATGCGGGTTTATCGACGCGGCGAAGCAGGAGTCTATCAACACCGTTTTATCGCTCCATGAGGGACGCAAAGAGGATTCGTTACTGGTGATGGCGGGATGTTTGAGCGAACGCTACAAAGAGGAACTCAGTAAAGAGATGCCCGAAGTGGATATTTTTACGGGCGTGGGGGATTACGACAAGATTGACGAGCTTTTACGCGAGAAAAAAAGCCGCTTTAGCGAGCAGGTGTACCTCATCGACGGTGCAGAGCGGGTTGTAACGGGTTCCACCTACCATGCATACATCAAGCTCTCCGAGGGGTGCAATCAGGCGTGCAGTTTTTGCGCCATCCCCTCGTTCAAAGGGAAACTCAACTCCCGTTCGCTTGATTCGATCGCCAAAGAGGTGGAATCCTTGGTTGCTAAGGGCTACTACGATTTCTCTTTCGTTTCCCAAGACAGCTCCTCCTACCTTCGCGACCAAAACATCAAAGACGGGCTAAGCCTCTTGATCGAGCGTATCGAGCTTATCGAAGGGGTCAAATCGGCGCGTATTTTATACCTTTACCCATCGACGACAACCTTACAGCTCCTAAAAAACATAGCAAAGAGCAAGATTTTTCATAACTATTTCGATATGCCGATCCAGCACATCAACGACGACATGCTTCGCATCATGAAACGGGGATTCGGCAAGGAGAAAACCCTTGAACTTCTTAACTTTATGAGAAGCCTGCCAAACTCTTTCGTGCGCACGAGCTTTATCGTCGGACATCCCCACGAGAGCGAAGCGATGTTTGAAGAGATGTGCGAGTTTGCCGCCTCGTTCGGGTTTGACCGCATCAACGTGTTTGCCTACTCCGACGAAGAGACCACGAGCGCACATGCCATGGATGATAAAATTTCTCAAGAGCTTATCGATGAGCGTGCCGCAATTTTGGGTGCGATCGCCGATGAAGTGCGCCTTAGCTCTTTAGAAAACGAGGTGGGCAAGGAAGTTTCGCTTGTTATAGACGGGCAAAGCGAAGAGCATGAGTATCTCCTTAGCGCACGCAATCTTCTTTGGGCACCCGAAATAGACGGTGAAATCTATGTAAACGACCAAACAAACGATGCCTCAGAACTTGAGTTTGGCGTGATCTACAAAGCAAAAATCACCGAACTCGTAGGCGATATTCTCACCGCCACCGCGTATAATGATTGAAAACGACGCACTGCAACGTTTACGCAACAAAAAAAACCTCCTTGCTTTCTCGGGCGGGGCGGACTCCACCGCACTTTTTTTTCTTCTAACGCGCGAAAACATCCCCTTTGACATCGCCATCGTTGACTACGGAATGCGCGCGCAAAGCAAGCTCGAAGTAGCACATGCCAAAGAACTTGCGGCTCTGCATAACCTCACATGCCATACTTTGGAGGCACCGAAAATTACCACCTCGTTTGAAGCGACGGCGCGCAAAATCCGCTACGATTTTTTTGAGGAACTGATCGCACGATACGGTTATGAAAACCTTTTAACCGCCCACCATTTGGGAGATCGCTTCGAGTGGATGCTGATGCAGTTTTGCAAAGGTGCGGGGTGTGCCGAGCTAGTCGGTATGCAAAAAGTGCAAAAAAGGGAGGGGTACACTCTCATGCGCCCCCTTTTGCATCTGGACAAACAGGAGCTGCTAAACTTTTTACATGCAAACGAAATCGAGTACTATAAGGATGAGAGCAACGACGACGAACGTTTTAAACGCAACGAGTTTCGCCACAACATTTCGCTGCCCCTTTTAGAAAAATATCTTAACGGGATTAAAAAAAGTTTCGAGTATCTCGATGAGGATGCAAACACCCTTTTAGAAGAGATCGCACTTGAGAAGATGGATGATTTTGCCTATTTTGCATCGACGAACAACCCGCGAACCGATATTTTTTTCATCGACAAATACCTTAAAACCCAGGGGCACCTTATGAGCGCACACGAGAGAGAGCTGCTCAAAAACGAACCAAGTGCCGTAGTGGGAAGAAAGTTTTTAATTAGCCGCATGCGCGGGTATATATGCATCGCTCCCTACGAAGCCAAAGAGTGTGCCATGCCAAAGGAATTTAAGGAAAAAATGCGGGTTTTAGGGGTCGATCCCAAGCTTCGCTGCTATCTTTTTACACATGCCATGGCATGTGCAAAACTTCAAGAGCTACTCGCTTAGATTAAAATCTTTTGCGATCGAATAGACTTTCATAGTGAAAGAGGAGCGGATCATCTCCCCTTCCCTTTGGAAATTGATCGGAAAATTCACCCCGATAATCCAGTTTGTTTTATTGATAGAGTCCAAAAACTCATAAAAGTTGGTCGGCGAATTGATGTGCGACGTGGTATTCACCTCATACACCGCAAACTCCTCCTCTTGGGGAAGCTGCACCACTTGCGAGATACTCAAAGAGTTAAAATAGGAAGCGTGCTGCTTGCGAAAACGCTCAGGATCGAACTTGTTGTCAAACGCTTCGATAATGTTTTTATTTTCGCTTTGAAGCTCTTTAAGCACCCCAAACGTTTCATCGTAAAAGTTTTGGTAGCGCTGCAACTCCGCATACTCTTTTCGCAGCTCCAACTTCCGCTCTCT
>JAQUCZ010000233.1 GCA_028685945.1 Sulfurimonadaceae bacterium
TGGGGCTTGAAGAGGAGATAGAGGAGATCGTAGCGCTTGCTCCCAAAACAAAGGTGTACTGCATGCCGCTAGGGGGCAACAAAGCGCAGGTCGAGGCAAACACCGAGCCGCTTATAGAGTTTTGCAAGGCAAAGGGGTATAATTTCAGCGATAGACTCCACATAAGAATCTGGGATCAAAACAAAGGCGTGTAGATGATAATAAGAAAACTTTTTAAATTTGAAAATGCCCATGTGGTGCGGGGGTGCTCAAGCGTTAAATGTCGCAGTTCCTTGCACGGGCACTCTTATAAAGTGGAACTTTTGTTTGCATCGAATTTTTTGGATCACGGGCAGATGGTGTACGATTTTGGGCTTATGAAGCAGAACATGAAAGCCCTCGTGGAGAGTTTTGACCATGCCGTGGCGATCTGGAGCGGCGACGATGCGGGGTATAAAGCCGACATGAAAAAGCACTCTTTGCGCTGGGTGGAGCTACCCGTTTCCCCCTCTGCCGAGCAGTTTGCGCGGGTGATTTTTGTTTTGATAGACCGACTGCTGCATCTGACAAGCTGTGTCAACGGAGAAAAAGAGGTGCGCTTGCAGAGCGTCATCGTCCATGAAACCGACACGGGTTATGCCCAAGCGTTTCATGAAGATGCCTATTCGGTGCATATGGGGCTCATAGAGTTGGAGCAGATCGTTTTTTCCGATGCGGTGCGGGATGAGTGGAGAGATAAAGAGTTGTTTGCAAAAATGAAGCGCGGGGAGAGGTTTGTAAACCCCGCGGAGGTGTGAATTTTTATGGTATAATTTCGGTGCGAATAGAGTCTTCATAAAAACAATGGGGCTGAAGCCTAGAGGAGTAATTAACCTCTAGGCTTTTTTTTTGTCTATACAAAACAGTCCCTAGTTTTTATGAAAGGGGATTTTATGGATAAGCTTCTATTCGCATTTTTGCTTATGTGTATTTTTGCACCTAAGCTTTTATAGCTTATTCAGGGGGAGTTTTTCCCCTGTCCCCTTTATCTTGTCACCAAATCACCCCGACTCTCTCTTGTAAACGAAAACCTCGTCGGTATCACTTTCACGCTAGCCCCACATGCCAAGGTTTCACACGCTTCATCGACCATGATAAACCCGTTTGATTTTGCCAGCGGCGAGACCATTCCGGGGGCGAATTTTTCACATGCCATAAAAGATGCACCGTCGAAATAGCCCGGAATAAGGGTGCGTCTCCCTTTTTTTATCTTGTACTCTTTTTCCATCTTTGTTTCGATTGCACCGAGATATTTCTCTTTTGTTCCGCTAAGGGCTAGGATGATGCTTTGGGCAAAGAGTTCAAAATTAAGCGCGGCGGCAAGAGGGTTGCCGGGGAGATTGAGCACGAAACTCCCGCCGATGCGCCCGAAGCTTGTAGGTTTGCCCGGTTTTATCTCTATTTTGTCGAAGATATTTTCATACGCAAACGCCTCAAACGCCTCTTTGGTAAAGTCGGCATCCCCGACGCTGATACCCCCCGAGGTGATAATAAGGTCACACCCAAGCGCACTCTCGATATGGCGTTTGATATCTTCGAGGGTGTCGCTTGCGGTGCCGATAAATTCCACTTCGCATCCTAGCTCCTTTGCACGGGCATAAAAAGTAGGGGTATTGGTGTTGTAGAGTTGGTGCGATTCTAGGTTTTCGTAGTGCATCCGCAACTCGTTCCCCGAGGCAAAAAGGGCGATGCGTACTTTTTTGTACACCTGAACGTGGCTAATCCCCTGTGAAGCTAAAAGGGTGATGCGGTGGGCGCAAAGCTTCTCCCCTTTTTCCAAGAGCTTCTCCCCCGCGCGTATATCCTCGCCGCAAAAACGGATATGTTTTGCCAACGTAAGATTGTTCGGCAGCAACACACCCTCTTGGCATGTGCTTGTTTCTTCGATGGGGACGATGGTTTCGCACCCTTTTGGGATACGCGCGCCCGTCATGATCTTGATGGCATGTGCGCCGATAAGCTCCTCTTTGGAATCATCCCCCGCAAAAATAGTATGTTCCGTTTTGACGCACTGCCCCGAGTCGCCGATTTTTACCGCGTAGCCGTCCATTGCCGAATTGTCGAAAGGGGGCAGATTGTGCACCGCAACGACGTCACATGCCAAGATATACCCTAAAGCCTCTTCGATGGGGAGAATCTGCACCGATTTTCGTTTGGTATTTTGATAAATAAGCTCCAAAGCCTCTTCTACGCTGACTGCCATATCGTTACCTCTTAGTAAATAGTTAGAGGAATTATAGTAAAATTTCGCCCATGAATGAAATGTACGCAATGGGTATCCTAACCCACAACTTAGGTGTTATCGGTCTTTTAGGTGTGATTTGTATCAACTTTTTTATGCTCTACCTTGCAAGCGACATCCGCAAATACGCCAAAAAAATGCGCGTTTTTATGCCTATCGGTGCGGGGCTTATCGCTACGATACTTTTTACGGGTGCGGTGATGATGGCGGCGAAACATTTGAGCTTTACGGTTGAGAACATCGTGATGATTATCTACGGCACGGCGCTTATCGCCCTTGAAGCGCGCCGTTATGCGAGGCTGAAACATCTCGATCTTGCGCAAGAGAATCCCTTTGGCATGTACAAAAAACTTGCATTTCCTATCTTGGCGATCGAGTTTTTCGGCTCCCTCTTGATCTCTCTTTGGATGTGGCTATGATCTTTACCTTTGATGCGGAGGCTTCAAAGCCGACTATCAAACTCAAAGGGGAACTTTTTAAGTATCT
>JAQUCZ010000234.1 GCA_028685945.1 Sulfurimonadaceae bacterium
GATCGGTAAATCGAACGGTTTGGCGTTTGAGCTTCTTTTTGATGCACAGAGTGCCGAGAAACTGGCATTTTCCTTTAACGGCTTTGACGTATTTACGACGCGCCCCGATACCATCTACGGCGTTTCCTATACCGCACTTGCACCCGAACATGCCATAGTAAGCTATATGGTCGAGAACAAACTCTTGGATGCAGAGGTGATTGCTAAGATTGTTGCGATGAAAAACAGCTCTTCGATCGATCGCCAAAAAGAGAAAGCGGGGGTGAGTTTGGGCTTAGAGGTGCTCCACCCTCTCACGGGCGAAAAAATCCCCGTATGGGTTGCCAACTTCGTTCTTACCGACTACGGCAGCGGCGCCGTTATGGCGGTGCCTGCACACGATGAGCGCGATTTTGATTTTGCCGAAAAATACGATCTGCCGATTAAAGCGGTTATCAAACCTTTTGAGGGCGCGCTTGATACGACAAAAGCCTACACCGAAGTCGGAGAGCTTTTCGATTCGGCAGAGTTTAGCGGTATGAACTCCAAAGAGGCGCAATCAAAGATTATCGAGCATTTCGAAGCGGCGAAGATAGGCAAGAAAACCACCAACTTTAAACTGAAAGACTGGGGCGTTTCGCGCCAACGTTACTGGGGTGCGCCTATCCCGTTCGTACATTGTGATGATTGCGGTTTGGTGATGGAGATAAAAGAGAATCTTCCTATCGCATTACCCGATGATATCGAGATCACGGGGGAGGGAAATCCTCTTGATAAACACCCGACGTGGAAACATTGCAAATGTCCAAAATGCGGCAAAGACGCCATCAGAGAGACCGATACGATGGATACTTTCGTAGAGTCGAGTTGGTATTTTTTACGTTTTTGTGCATCCAAAACAAACTGGGAAAAAGAGGCGTTTAGCCCCGAGCAGATCAAATACTGGATGGGGGTTGACCACTACATCGGCGGGATCGAACATGCCATACTCCACCTTTTGTATGCGCGCTTTTTTACCAAAGTGTTCCGCGATCTGGGGTATTTAGAGTTTGACGAGCCTTTCGATAGACTTCTCACACAGGGGATGGTGCTCAAAGACGGCGCAAAAATGAGTAAATCCAAAGGGAACACCGTCGATCCCGATGCGATCATCGAGAAGTACGGTGCCGATACGGCGCGCTTGTTTATCCTTTTTGCGGCACCGCCGACGCAGGAATTAGAGTGGAACGACAGCGCGGTCGAGGGAGCGTATAAGTTTATCAAACGTTTTTACGAGCGCGCGGCAAATGTCGATACGATGAGCAACCTTGTTACGATTAATCACGAGAGTTTAAACGAGAAAGAGAAATTTGCGCGTAAAAAAGTGTACGAAGCGCTCGTGCGCGCAAACGACGTTTACAACGAGCGCTATACGTTTAACACGATGATTGCAGGGGTTATGGAAGCGATGAACGCACTTCAAGCCCAAGAGAACCGCGACGTGTGGAGCGAGGGGTACTGGATTTTATGCTCTATCATGGAGCCTGTAATTCCTCACACCGTTTGGGAGATCAGCGAGAGATTTTTCTCGCGTAACAACCTAGGCGCACAAAAAGTGCTTGAAGAGGTGTTTGTCGAAGCAAACATCACGCTCGGGGTTTCGATCAACGGTAAAGCAAGAGCCGAGATTACGGTTGCATCGGATGCAACAAACGAAGAGATGATCGCACATGCCAAAGAAGCGGCGGCAAAATGGATTGAGGGCAAAGAAATAGTCAAAGAGATACTCGTGCCTAAAAAACTCGTTAATCTCGTGATTAAAGGGTAGCCGATGGTTTGCTTCGCACATGCCAAGAGATTTTTCGCGCTTTTTGCGGCGCTTTTTTTGTTGGCAGGGTGCGGCTATAAACCGAGTTCGAAATTCTCCCGCGAGGTGATCGGGGAGAAGATCAGCACAAGCGTTACCATCTCCTCGCTTGATCCCGAAAATACGGTGATTATCAAAGATGCGATAGACGAGGCGATTATCCAAACGTTTCGCGCCTCTTTGGTCTCAAAAGAGGAGTCGGATTCCCACCTGGTTCTGAGCATCTCCAACCCTACTTACAGCCCGATCCAGTATAACGAAGACGGCTACGTGATTGGGTACCGTATGAGTCTTTCGTTGCATATCACAAAGATCGGCAACGGTATCTCTAAAAACTACGCGACGCGCGGAACCTACGATTTTAGCGTTTTGCCAAACGCCATCGTTACCGATAAAGAGCGCTTCGATGCGATCCGCCAAAGTGCCGCAAAGGCGATTGCCGCTTTTGTCGCACAAGTCTCCGCCGAGGGCACGAGGAAAAAACAATGACGATACAAGCTATTATAGAAAAAGCGCTTAAACGACTTGAGCGAGAGGGGAAACTGCTCACTCCCGATTTTTATGCCGAGGCGTTTTGCGCCGAAGCACAGCTTGCTTCTACGAGCGTAGAGGATTGTATGCACGTAGAGCGTTTTACTCAGACGCTCAACAAAGAGTTTCAAAAAGAGCTTGAGCGCTACCGCATCAAAAGCGTTTCGGAATTGGTGCGTTTTTTGATCTCAAAACTCAACCGCACCAACTCGACGAAAAATGCGGAAATCCTTGAAGCCAATCTCGACCTCTCCAAAAAAATCCTCTCCGTTATATCTCTTTTGCATAACAAAGAAGCAAGCGAACTTGCCAAAAAAACGACGGAACTTTTAGATGCAAACCCTTCACCTACCCAAATCGATCAGTTTCGGCAACTATGGAG
>JAQUCZ010000235.1 GCA_028685945.1 Sulfurimonadaceae bacterium
AGTGCGTCCACGCCGTCTTTTGCTTCCTCTTCGCTCTCTTGGGTAGTTTGAGACGATGCGCCTGTTGTTTCTATCAGTTCGATATCCATTCCCGTAAGCATCGAAGCCAAACGGATGTTGATACCGCTTTTGCCGATCGCTTTTGATTTTTGATCGGACGGGAGGGTGATTACCGCTTTAAGCGGGGTACCCTCTTCGTCTCTTATGATCTCTACCGCCGAAATGATCGCGGGCGACATAGTTCTTGAGATAAAAAGCTCGGGGATGCTCGTGTATTCGATACAATCGATACTCTCGCCGATAAGTTCTTGGCTGACGGCATTGATACGAACCCCTTTGACCCCTACCGTCGCACCTACGGCATCTACTTGCGGATGGGTACTAAGAAGTGCGACTTTGGCACGCTCGCCCGGAATACGCGCCGATTTTTCTATAATAACGGTGCCGTCGGAGATTTCGGGAACCTCTAAAGCCAAAAGCTCCTCTAAAAATTTCGGACTCGTGCGTGAGAGCTCGATCTGGATACCGTTTTCTTTATCCATATTAACGCGTCTTACTACCGCTTTAATATGATCGCCGACCTTGAACACTTCCCCTTTGATACGGCTTTTCATAGGTAAATAGGCACGGATTTCATCCACTTCGATATAGGTGTTGTTTTTGGAGTCGACGCGCGTTACGCGACCCGAAACCAAAGAGCCTATTTTCGATTTGTACTTGTTGAATATTTCGTCTTCGACCAGTTTTTGGACGTGGTATTCGATCTCTCTGTGCAGCGCGGCTGCGGCGGTTCTGCCGTATTTGAGAAGATCGTGTTCAATCTGGAGTTGATCTTCGAGCTCCACTTGGTCGTCGTACTCTCTTGCTTCGGAAATAGCGATATACGCAGGGGCAACTTCGGGATCTTGGAGACGTTCGTCGGAGTCTTCTACGACGGTGATGATCTGAATAAGGTTCATATTCTTCGTGGCCTTGTCAACCTGTGCATCAAACTCGAATTTAGGGTTGATTACCCGTTTTGCGGTTTGGATAAACGCCGTTTTGAGTGCACCCATAACGAGATCGGGTTTGAGACCTTTTTCATGGCCGATAGCTTCGGCAATATCTAAAATTTTTTCCATAATTCTTCCTTTGAGAAAGTCGTTTCATAAAAAATAGTATGTGATTTTTTTTGGGAGATTTCTTATGAGTGGCGTAATTATATCGTAACTCTATAAAGTATCCTTTAAACATAACCCTTAATCGTTTTTTTAGTCGTTTTTGTTTATAATGCAAAACTTTTTTATGCACCAATCATAAAACGAAACCTCAAGGAGAGAATATGGATTTAAAGTTTGCAAGAGCGGAAATAGACGGAAAACCGAAAAAAGTTGATTTGGAAAAGATCGAACAAGCCGTCGCAAAACAAAGCAGCGTCATTTTTTATTTTGACAGAGAGAACTCCCATAAAGACCTTTTGGAACTTCAAGACCACTTTGAAGCAAAAGGGAAAAGTTTTTATATGAGCGAAGTGAAATACGGTCTTGCCGACAACGAGTACGTCTACCAAGTACATATCGTAAACTAAGAAGAACCGATGTCTAAAAAGTTGTTTATCGAAACGCTCGGCTGTGCTATGAACTCGCGCGATACGGAGCATATGATCGCGGAGCTTAGCGAAAAAGAAAACTACGAAGTTTGCGAAAACTTTGCCGATGCCGACTTGATTTTGATAAATACCTGCTCGGTTAGGGAACGCCCCGTGCAGAAGCTTTTTTCCGAGCTCGGCGCGTTTAACAAAAAGAAAAAAGAGGGCGCCAAGATAGGCGTATGCGGTTGTACCGCGTCGCATCTGGGTGATGAGATCATCAAGCGCGCCCCTTATGTGAGCTTTGTTCTTGGGGCTAGAAACGTCTCGAAAATCACCCAAGTGCTTCATAAAGAAAAAGCGGTCGAGATCGACATCGATTACGACGAGAGCGAGTTTGCGTTTAAAGATTTTCGCTCCTCCCCCTATAAAGCCTACATCAATATCTCTATAGGGTGCGATAAGGCATGTACTTTCTGTATCGTCCCAAAAACACGCGGTGAAGAGATATCTATCCCCGCTCCTTTGATTTTGCAAGAAGCACAAAAAGCGGTCGATGCGGGAGCAAAAGAGGTGTTTTTGCTCGGGCAAAACGTCAACAACTACGGGCGACGTTTTTCGGGCGATCAAGAGAAAGTAAACTTTACCGAACTTTTGCGCCGACTCAGTAAAATAGAGGGGCTTGAACGTATCCGTTTTACTTCGCCCCACCCGTTTCATATGGACGATGAGTTTATAGAGGAGTTTTCGAAAAACCCGAAAATCTGTAAATCGATGCACATGCCATTGCAAAGCGGCTCTTCCAAAGTGCTCAAAGATATGAAACGCGGCTACACCAAAGAGTGGTTTTTAAACCGTGTCGCAAAACTGCGCGCTCTCTGCCCCGAAGTGAGCTTGAGCACCGATATTATCGTGGCATTCCCGGGGGAGAGTCATGAAGATTTCTTGGAAACCCTCGACGTGATGCAGCAGGTGCGTTTCGATCAGATATTTTCGTTTAAATACTCCCCCCGTCCCCTCACCGAAGCGGAACATTTTGAGGGAGCGGTCGATGAAGATATCGCTTCTGCAAGACTCAGCGAACTTCAAGAGCTGCATACGAAGATAATAGATGAGAAAAACCAAGAGCATTTGGGAAAAATCTACCGTATCTATTTTGAGGAGCT
>JAQUCZ010000236.1 GCA_028685945.1 Sulfurimonadaceae bacterium
TTGGTTACCGACTTTTGCAAAATCGTTGATCGTAATGTCTTTGATAGCCGCCAAATATTTCGGCTCGCTCATCGGGCGGCGCAATACGGGCGCTTCTTCGCTCACCGGGTCAACCGGAACCTCTGCACACTTTTCACCGTGCCAGAAAAGTTCCATTTTCCCCGTGTTTGTTACCTCTCCGATAACCGCGGCATCCAAATCCCATTTTTCAAAGATTTTGATGATCGCCTCTTCGCTCCCTTTTTTTGCACAAAGAAGCATACGCTCTTGGCTTTCCGAGAGCATAAACTCATACGGTTGCATCCCCTCTTCGCGCGCAGGAACTTTATCAAGATGCATAATCATCCCGCTTCCCGAACGCCCCGCCATCTCAAACGAAGAAGAGGTTAAACCCGCCGCACCCATATCTTGGATACCTACGACGTAGTCGGTTTTAAAGAGTTCCAGACATGCCTCTAAAAGAAGTTTTTCGGTAAAAGGGTCACCCACTTGCACCGTCGGACGAAGCGATTTTGACTCCTCGGTAAAGCTATCGCTACTCATAACCGCACCGCCCAGACCGTCGCGTCCCGTTTTTGCACCTACGTAAATTACGGGGTTGCCGATACCGTCCGCTCTTCCGTAGAAAATCTCATCGCTTTTTGCAAGACCAAGCGTAAACGCGTTAACCAAAATATTTCCGTTGTAGCATTCATCGAAGCTTGTTTCGCCGCCGATGGTCGGAACACCCATACAGTTTCCGTAGCCGCCGATACCGCCGACAACGCCGCGAACAAGATATCTTTGATGTGCCGCCGTTTTAGAATCACTAAGCACGTCCCCAAAACGAAGAGCATTAAGGTTGGCGATAGGGCGCGCACCCATAGTAAATACGTCGCGCATAATCCCGCCGACACCCGTAGCAGCTCCCTGATACGGCTCGATAAAGCTCGGGTGGTTGTGCGATTCCATTTTAAACACCGCCGCATACCCGCCGCCGATGTCGATAACACCCGCATTTTCACCCGGACCTTGGATAACCCACGGTGCTTTCGTCGGGAAACCGCTCAAGTGCACTTTTGATGATTTATACGAACAGTGCTCACTCCACATAGCGGAAAAAATCCCGATCTCTACGAGGTTCGGCTCACGCCCCAAAATCTTTTTGATATGCTCGTAATCGTCATTGGAAAGTTTGTGCGATGCTAATACTTTTTGTATATCTGGCAGTTGTTGGCTCACGGGTAAATCCTGAAATGTTGATTTTTTGGTTTTTAAACGCGCATTATATCTTAGAAGTGGTAAAAGTAGTTTTAATGGAAGGCAAAATCTTTTTTCGTGCGGATATTTTTTTTAAGCGAAAAGATGTTTTTATAAAAAATTGCGACGATCTCAAACTCTTTCTTGGCATGTGCCAAACGGAGCACGAATTCATCCCCTTCTTTCTTGCCGAGCATACTTTTTGCAAGCGGAGAATGCACCGAAATCAGCCCGTTTTCGGGTTCTGCTTCTAAGACGCCGCACAGGGTGTAAAGCTCCTCTTCGTCCGTTTGAAGGTTGCAAATACGCACGCTGCTGCCAAACCCTACACGCTCGTGTGCGTGCAAAGAGGGATCGACGATATGTGCTTTTTGCATCATAGAATTGAGATAAAAAAGCCTTTTGTCGATATGGCGCAATTTCTCTTTTGCCGCTTGGTAATCGGCGTTTTCGCTGCGATCGCCGAGTGCGGCTGCGACCAGTTTTTCGTGAGCGACTTTGGGTTTTTCAACCTCGAGAAGAAACTTAAACTCCTCTACCAAAAGGTCGTACCCCTCTACGCTCATAGGCTCTTTCACTGCATCTACTCTTGAAAACCGATGATGTAGTAAGTTTCTTTTCCCTCTACTTTGAGTAAAGAAGCCTTAAACTTTTCACTAAAGTGCTCGATCTTCTCGTGCGCTTCTTCTACTACCTCGGGACTTACCTCGCCGATCTTGATTTTAAAATAATCGTTTGTGTTGGACATAGCAACGTAAGAGCCGTCCACCTTAAGAGAGTTATGCAAATCTATGACGTGCTTAATAAGCTTTCCATACCCTTTCGTGTTGTTTTCTATCTTTTCTAGTTGCGCGGTGAGTGCGCTGTTGGGTGTGTATCCTAACTGCGTCAAAACTGCTTCTCTCTCCATAATCTCTTCATTCCTTTGGTTAAAATTTTTAAAAATAATAACAATATTTTGTAAATATTCAGAATTATTTTTAGAACACTAAACTATAATAGCGCACTTACGGAAAAATTTAGAATGTGAGAAAGATTATGAATGAAGCTATACTCAAAAAAATAAAGCAGCTTCCGCCGCTTCCCGAATCGGCTTTTGCAATCGAGGCCGTGTACCAAAATCCCGACAGCACTTTTAACGATATGGTTAAAATCCTCGAAAAAGACCCTCTTTTGACGGCGGATATTTTAAAAGCCGCCAACTCTCCGCTTTACGGCTTTTCCAGAGAGATCAACGCCATCAGCCAAGCGGTCAGCCTCTTTGGCATGGGAACGGTGCGCGGGTTTGCCCTTGCGAGTATCGTAAAAAAAAGCTTTACACTCGATCTCTCCCCCTACGGCATTACATCCTCGATGTTCTCCACCCTCTCAAAGCGCCAACATGCCCTTACTACGGCATGGTGTATTCGCCACGAGAATAAGCTTATGGGCGTTCTCTCCCCTGCCGCGTTTCTCGTTGAGATAGGCAAAGTGCTTATCTCTCAGCAGATCA
>JAQUCZ010000237.1 GCA_028685945.1 Sulfurimonadaceae bacterium
GAAAGCTTCTAAAACCGCATCGAGATCAAACGCACGCACCTTTTCATCCATAGAACTCAAACAAAATTCACACTCAAAAGGGCATCCGCGCGAGATTTCGACGTAGATGTAGCGGTTTTTGATATCCTCGTCGTTATAGTGTGCGTAGGGGAGGTTGAGCGATTTAAGGTCGGGCAGAGTAATGGGGATAATAGGTTCTTTGGGCGGCTTGCCTGCGGCGAGAGCTTTGCAAAGGGTATAAAAGCTTTGCTCCCCCTCCCCTTGAATGATGTAATCCGCAGCGCTAAAATCGACGCGAAAAGGGGCATAGCTCACCTCGGGTCCACCCAAAACCACCGTGGTGTGCGGCGAGACTTTTTTGAGGATATGCAAAAGTTCCTGCACCTCGCGAGCGTTCCATATATACACGCCGATCCCGATGAGGTCGGGCTTTAGAGCCAAAAGCTCTTCGGCAACGCTTTGCATAGCATCGTTGCTGCTAAATTCGAGTATGCGGGCATTTTCTTGAAACTCGCCGAGATTGGCATAGAGATAACGCAAACCGAATGCGCTGTGGGTGTATCTGGCGTTTAAGGTAGTTAGGAGGATTTTCATAAAGGGGATTTTAGCATAAAAAACGGATCAAGCCACAAAGGGGGGGGTGGGGTACAAAGGCTTGATCCGTGATCTAAAAATGTTTAGGAGTATATAGTCTCGCTTATGAAAGGGGAAAAACATAATTGAGATGTAAAATTATATTTATTATAAGTAAATATTTAGTAAATGGGTTCAAGTGATTTTTGTTTTCAAGCAAATCTAAGATAAAATGGCGCCATGAGATTTCGAGACTTAAAAAAACAGACAAAAAACCAAACCAAACATGCCAAGCCGATCATCCCCTATGCGGGGTTTATTGCGCGCGCCAAAGCATTTGTAACCGACATATTTATGATAGGGCTTCCCGTTGCACTCGTGATTATGGTGCTTTTTGGGTACGAAGAGACCAAAAGCGCGGGAGCGCTCGACGTGATCGTCGGGGATCAAAAGGCACTCGAGCACCGTCCCGATCCCACCGCATCGATCGTGCAGATAGCACTTATTATGGGGGTGCACGTGGTGCTTTGGCGCAGAAGCGGGCAAACTCCCGGGAAAAAATTTGCCCAAATCAAGGTTGTGGATGCACGTACGTTGGAGCGGGCTTCTTCTTGGCAGCTTTGTATCCGTTTTTTAGGCTATTTTCTCTCTTTTATCACCCTTATCGGCTTTTTTGTAGGGCTTTTGCGCGAGGATAAGCGTACCCTGCACGATCTTTTAAGCGCCACGGCAGTGATTTACACGAAAAACTAAACACCCTTTTATGGCTGCACTCCTCTCCCTTTTTTACTTCTTTTACTTTTCGATCATCGGGGTGTACGTCATCTTTATGCCCAAGGTGCTTGAGATGCAGGGGTACACTCCAAGCGAGATAGGGATCATCTTCTCTGCGGCGCCTTTGGTGCGTTTTATCGTCCCTTTTGCTTTTACGCGGGGACTCAAACTGAGCATAGGCAGTTTCCATTTTGCCCTTATCGTTATGGTAGCAAGCTCGGTAGCGTTTTATTTTTCTATCGAAAGTTTTTACAAACTGCTCCTCTCCAATATCGCTTTGGGGATCGGGCTGAGTTTAGTGCTGCCGTACGTGGAGCTTATAGCGCTGGGCAACATCGGCAAAGAGCGCTACGGAAAAGTACGGCTGTTCGGGTCTGTGGGGTTTATTTTGGTTGCTTTGGTGCTTGTGAAGTTTTTAAGCGGGGCTTGGGTGGCGCTGGGATTTATGGTAACGCTTAGTGCTATCACCGCCCTGATCGCTTTTGCGGTGGCAAGCAAAGCCAAAACGATCCTCAAAAAAACCGAGGAGTGCCAAAACGACATCACCCTTTTGGCGCACTGGCAGCTTTGGCTAGGGCTGACGCTTATGCAGGTGAGTTTCGGAGCGTTTTACAACTTTTTTACCATCTACGAGACCAACCACGGAATCGCCTTGGAGACGACGATCTATTTGTGGAGTTTCGGGGTGATTGCCGAGATCGGGATGTTGTTTTTTCAGGGGAGACTTTTGCAGGGGAATCTGCTGTTTCTTTTGCAGATCACCACGTTTGTAAGCGCGTTTCGGTGGTTGCTGCTTTTTATGTTTCCTCAAACGCTCGGCGTGCTATTTTTCTCCCAGTCGCTCCATGCGCTGAGTTTTGCGCTGTTTCACTCCGCGGCGATCAGTTATCTTTATAGGTTTTACAAACATAAATCGCTGGCACAGCAGTTTTTTTCGGGAATCACCTATGGCATGGGGGCATTTGTAGGGGCTTTGGTATCGGGATTCGTTTATGAAAGCTATCCGCAATACCTCTTTGTAAGCTCCACTTTTTTAGCACTCGGTGCGTTTGGTTTTATCACGCTTTGGGCTAAAACTCAAGCACGAGCGCAGTGTTCTGAGTAAAATCGTATTTTTTTACCCCGATAGCGGGCTTTTTATCCTCTTCGTAATTGATACTCAACTGCAAAAAAAGGGTGCCGAATATGGCAAGTTTAAGCTCTGCGGCATGGTAGTTGATGTAGTCGTTCATATCGTCGAGTTTGGGTTGGTAGTAAAAATTGTACGAGAGTTTCGATTTTGGATCAAACGCATAGGAGTAAGCGAAATAGGTATTAAGACGCTGATTTTTTTCGTGCGGATCGACATTTGAGGAGTAGCGAATCTGCTCGTGAAAAGC
>JAQUCZ010000238.1 GCA_028685945.1 Sulfurimonadaceae bacterium
TGGCAATGGTGCTTTTGCCTGAACCTATACGCCCGATAAAACCGACTTTTTCCCCGGATTGATCGTGAACGATACGTTTTTGAGCGAGGGAACGTCGTTGTTTGGATAGGTAAAGGTAACGTCCGCAAACTCGATATGTCCGCTAAAATCTGGACGCTCGACGAATTTCTTGTCGCTTGGACGTTCGCACGGTTTGGAGATGATCTCATTAAGCGTTTCGTACGAACTTTTGGTATCTTCGTAGTTGGTCATAAGTGCGGCAACCTGCCCCATGGGTGCGAGCGTTCTTGAAGTGAGGATTACGATGGCGATAAGCCCTCCCATAGAGAGTTGAAAATCTTGGATCAGGTAGACACCGTAGACGATCACCATAACGGTATTGAGTTGAATGAAAAACTGCGTGACGGTAGGTATGGATGCAGAAAGCAGACGCGATTTAAGGCTTTTGGTCGCTATCTCCCCCGTCGATTCCTCCCATCTCCATTGGACGTTTCCGAGCGTGCCGAGTGTTTTGAGTGTTTCGATATTGTTAAGCGTTTCGATGAGGATCGAGTTTTTCTTGGCACTCGCTTCGTGGGTGCTCTCGATGCTGTCGCGTAAAGGTTTTTTGATAAAAAACGCATAGGCTAGAATACAAAACATCGTAATCATGGGAATGAGAACGAGCGTTCCTCCGATATAAGCGATCACCGCCAAAAAAATCACCGCAAAAGGGAGATCGATGATCGCCGCCATGGTAGCATTGGTCAAAAAAGAGCGGATCGAATCGAAGTCTTTGAGGTTGCTCGCAAAAGAACCTACCGAGGCAGGGTGGTGTGCCATTTTGAGATCGAGCACTTTTTCGAAGATGATCGAAGACATAATCACGTCGCTTTTTTTTGCCGCCGTTTCTAAAAGGTAGGTTCGGGTGAATTTTAAAAAGGTATCGATCGCATAGACGATTACGACGCCGATGGCAAACACCCAAAGGGTTTCTATGGCGTTGTTGGGAACGACGCGGTCGTAAACGTTCATGGTAAAAAGAGGGGAGGCAAGGACGAAGAGGTTGATCAGCAAAGAAGCATAGAGCACGTCTTTGTAGATACCGCTTGAGAGCTTGATAGTGCTCCAAAACCAATGTTTTTGCTTGAGGTGGAGCGTACGGATGTTGTCGTCGCTGTACTCAAACGCTTTTTTGACCATAAACGCATAGCCGATATATTCATCTTCGAGAATATCGACATCGACCCACTGCTCGATCGCCTCTTCGGCGGGCATGATGATTTTTGCTTGGGTACGGTCGTCGCTGAAACGGTCCAAAATACAAGCGCCTTGGTTGGAAAGGAGCAAAATCATCGGCAGCTGCAACGGCGATATTTGGCGAATGTGGCGTTTAACGAGGCTTGATTTTAAGCCCGCACGCTCTGCCGCACGGGAGAAAAGACCTTTTGCGTTGTTGATAGAGAAAAGCTCGGGGGATTCTTTGCCGCACTCGGTGGGCAATCCCGCGGTAAGCGCTTCGGCTGAAAACGGCTTGTGGTAGAGTTTGGTAAAGAGAACCAAACAATCCAGCAAGGCGTCCATTTTTAAGTTTTCAGCATCGGTGATTGACATTGAGAACCTTTATTTTTTTAATTTTCTGATAATTATATCGACTCTGTTATTTGCTTCTTGCCCTTGGCTAAGCTCGTTGCTAAGAATCGGCGCTTTGTCGGACTTGGCATGTAACTCGATTTGCTCTTCAAGAGCCCCTGCTTCAAGCAGTTTTGTTTTGATTGTGAGCGCGCGTTTTTGAGAAAGATCGCTACGTGCAGCTTCGGAGAGCGTTTCGTTATCGACATGCCCTAAGATATCAAATTTCATATCGGCAAAACCGTAGGAGCTTATTTGCGCGATAAGATCGTTTAATCTTTTTTGCCCCTCTTCGGTGAGAACATCCGTGCTATCGTCAAACGTAAAGCCGCTGTAGCGCTCGATTCTTTGCGTATCTTCGTAGATAAATTTACATCCGAAGAGATTGCGCATCTCGCTTGAAAGAGAGTTTTGGCAGATATCTTCGTTGTCTACGATAAGGTCTTTGTCTCTATCGAAACTAATCGGCAAGGTATCGTTGTTGAGAGGTTCTTGCCCTTTGAGCCCCACGTTGGAGTAAATAATCTCATCATCCCCCAAGATGGTGGGAACGAGGGTTCCAAGCGCGTTGAGGATTCTGTATTTTGCATAAAGCATGCTGTATTCGGTGTTGATGATTTGCGATTTTGCACCGATAAAATCGTTTTGTGCCGAGAGAAGATCAAGCAACGAACGGCGTCCCAGATCATACTCTTTGGCATAAAGGGTAAGCGTTTTGAGTGCATACTCTTTATAAGAGTTGAGATGGTCAAGTTGATCGCCGAGTTTTTCGTTTGCCGCCCATGCCAAGTTGAGTTTTTCGATAACGTCGCGTCGCAGGGCATTTGCCGACTCGCTTTCTCTGTGGATTTCGCTTACGCTTTTTTGCAATGCGGCTTGATCGGCAAAAAGAAAAAATATGTAGGTATTTGCGGGCAGGCCCCTTCCGATTTTCCGGAATTCGCCGAGTTTCTTGTCAGGGAGAATATAGAATCTATTTCCCTTAATCCCGACACGGTTATCAAGACGCTTTTAAGGCTAAGTAAAATGAAGAAGTAATATGTACGATATAATCACATTCGGCTCTGCCGTAAGGGACACATACATAAAACTGAAAGAAGAG
>JAQUCZ010000239.1 GCA_028685945.1 Sulfurimonadaceae bacterium
CGACGCTCACCAGGTTCGTGTCTCTGGCCACGGGGCGGCTCGGAAGTCAGTTCTTGAGCGTGGGTCGGGTGCAGTCTCCCACGTTGTATGCCCTGCAGCTCCCCATAGAAAAAGTGCGCGAGTGGATCGACACCGATGCCCATTTTAAGGAGAAATTTTTTCCCTATTTGGCAACCCAGATGCGCCACACCGAAGAGCTTGCCGCCGACCTATCGCTCCACGATACCGCAACCCGTTTGAAAAAGCTTCTCCTAGAAAACGACAACCCGAAAAACCGTTTTACTTATTCGCTTCTGCAAAACCTCTCAAACACCGAGATCGCCAACCTCACGGGCACCGTGCGACATGTAATAGAGCGCCACCTCAAAGAGCTCAAAGAGGAAAACATCGTCTCCACCTCCAAAAAAAATATCTCCATCACCGACAAAAACAAACTATTGGATTAAATATACGCTAAAGGAACACGTCCCTTTAGCTGCGCTTGCGCCGCTGAGGCGACTAAAGCTTGCTTCTTTAAAGCAAGACGACTTTTTTTGCAAAAGTCTATTAAATGCAACTTAAGTAGCAAAACTCTTTTTTTGAAATATTTTACAATTTTGCCAGTTCAAACCAAAAAAAGGAGTCAGCAATGTTAGTAACAAAATACGATCCGTTTAAAGATTTCAGAGGTTTTAAAAGAGGTTTCGATCTCGTCAATGAGATCGTCAATTCGCTCGAAGCAAACTCTGCAACGCAAAACTTGGTAGATTTTAAACCAAAGGTCAATACCGTCGAGGGTAAAAGTGCCTACCACGTCGAAGTGGATCTTCCGGGGGTAAAAAAAGAGGATATCAGCATCAACGTCGAAGACAACGTTTTAACGATCTCGGGGGAGAGAAAGTTTAAAAACGAAGTCAAAGAGGAGGATTACTACAAAGTAGAGAGTAGCTACGGAAGTTTCTCCAGAAGCTTCACCCTTCCCGAAAAAGTGGACATAGAAAATATACATGCCAATACCCAAGACGGGGTACTTGAAGTGGTGATTCCAAAACTCGAAACCGTAGAAAATAAGTCTAAAAAAATCGAGATTAAATAAGCATTGAGGAGTTTACTATGGATTTAGCCAAAACGACCAAAGATATTGCAACTAAAGTGGAAGATACGATCGAAAAAGGGATTGAGAGTGCAAAAGGTGCTCTCTCAAACGTCGCGAGACATCTCCCTTTTGCAAATTTTGCAAAACACTCAAGCGATACGTTCGACCTTGAGATCGACCTGCCGGGTGTTAAAAAAGAGGATATCTCCGTCGAAATGGAGGATAATTACCTCACGATCACCGCGGTGCGCAACTACAAAAACGAGGTCAAGCGGGAGGATTACTACCTCTGCGAAAGCAGTTTCGGTCAGATAGCACGTAGTTTCGTGTTGCCCGAAAACATTGATCGAGACAAGATAGAAGCAAAATACGAGGACGGACGCCTCTACATCACCTTTGAAAAAGAGGCTGCCAAAAAAGCCAAGGCGATCGCCGTCAAATAACCAAGAGGCGTGCTCCGCCTCTCTAAAACGAGGCTTAAATAAGACAAATATACTCTTATTTATGTTTATCTAAAAGCTTTTATCGTTACAATGACGCGCATTTAAAATCACACAAAGGAAACCACATGCCAACAATCAACAAATACGTTAATATCGACACCGTAGAAAGAGAAGCTAAAAAAGACTACATCGACCGTCACTCGCCGTTTATCCACTGTGCTAGCAGCGCAAAAAAAGGCGACATGTTTGCCGTAACGGTAAAAATGGGGAACGAATATACGCACCCTGATGATTTTGATCACTATATCGAAAGCGTCACGCTTTTCAACGGTGAAACTAAACTGGCTATGGCTACGTTTATCCCTGGAACTTTAGGAAACGAAAAATCTCACGCAGAAGTAACGTTCAACATCCGCCCTATGGGTAAAAAACTCAACCTCGTAGCACACGCGTACTGTACTAAACACGGTGTGTGGGAATCTACACCCGTTGAAGTGGAAGTAGCTGAGTAGTTACTTCTTCGCAAAAGCCTCAAACGGGCTTTTGTATCCTCTATTTTTTTATCTTCTCAAAATCGATCGTCGGTTCGTCGATATAAAACCCTTGCGAATAATCGATTCCAAGCTCTTTTACCTTGTCCATAATCGTGCTTGAGTGAACATACTCCGCTATCGTTTTGATCCCCAGTTTTTTTGCAAACTCTACGATGGTTGCAACTACCAATAAAGCGTTTTTATCGATCTCTATCTGCGTAATGAGCGAACCGTCTATTTTAATGTAATCGACACTCATCTTCGTCAAATACGAAAAGTTGGAATACCCGCTCCCGAAATCGTCGATGGCGATCTTGGCACCGTAGCGCTTAACCTCGTTGATAAAACTCTCGACTTTGCTAAAATCCTGAATCGCTTCGGACTCCAAAAGCTCGAACGTGATCCGATGCGCATCGGGATAGTTTTGGAGCTTTTTTATGATATATTCAAAAATTTCACTACTTAAAATATCTTCGATTGAGAGATTGATACTAAACTCAAAATCGTTCTTTTCAAACACTTTAAATGATTTGTCTATAATGATCTTCGTTACGAAATTGTCCGCTTTGATCCTTCTGGCTACGGGCAAAAAGAGATGCGGGGAGATGACGTTGTCTTTTTCGTCGATAAGGCGCGCGAGACACTCGAATTTTG
>JAQUCZ010000240.1 GCA_028685945.1 Sulfurimonadaceae bacterium
TGAGCCGACCGTACACTGCCGCACAGGCAGCTTAGAAAGAAGAGAGTAAACCCCGTGCGCTTCTTAAGTTGTACACTGCCGCACAGGCAGCTTAGAAAGCTTGTAAGTTTCAATCCCGTTTTTTTATGCAGTACACTGCCGCACAGGCAGCTTAGAAATAGAGCTTGAAACCGATAAATGTATTATACTGGTACACTGCCGCACAGGCAGCTTAGAAAAATCAAAACACCTATAAAACCCATTATAAAAGGTACACTGCCGCACAGGCAGCTTAGAAATCTCGGCGGCTATCCCAGAGCGTGGCAGGTGGGTACACTGCCGCACAGGCAGCTTAGAAAAAGGTATGGAAAAATCCCAGCTTTAAGTATAGGTACACTGCCGCACAGGCAGCTTAGAAAATCTTCAAAAGTTAAATCAGCTCCAAAAATAGGTAAAGCCCTAGTACACTGCCGCACAGGCAGCTTAGAAACTAGTAATGACTTTAAAATATTAGCATAGAGTGTGCACTGCTGCACAGGCAGCTTGTAAAAGTCTGCTGTTCATTCACTCCAAACCAAGAGTCTGCTATAATTTTTTACTTCAAAAAAATCGAGATTCCATGAAAAAACGTATCTTCGTTACGGCGACAAATACCGATGTCGGTAAGACCTACACTACCAAACTTCTTTTAAAAGAGTTTGCTTCGCGGGGGCTTGGCGTGGGGGTGATAAAACCCATAGAAACGGGCGTAAAAGAGTACCCGCTTGACGGCGAAGCGCTTTTGGAATGTGTCAAAGAGCTTAATCCTAAGCTTTGGGCGCTCGATATAGACGACGTGGTTCCCATCGCCTACTCCCTTCCCGCTGCGCCTTTTGTGGCTTCGGGCGGCAAGAGACTTGATCTTCAAAAAATTCTTCACTCAATAGAAGAGATTGAAAACCAATGCGACGTGCTTATCATCGAAGGGGCGGGCGGTTTGTACGTGCCGATAGATGAGGAGCTAATGATGCTTGATCTCATAGAAAAGCTTGGTGCGACGGCGCTTTTGGTTACACACTGCTCTTTGGGGTGTATCAACGACACGCTTCTTTCTCAAAAAGCGCTTCAAAGCAGAAATATCCCACATGCCATAGCATTTAACTGCCGCGATGCCGATACCGATTTTGCGAAAATATCGGAGCCTTATTTTGTGCAAAGCGGCATGAAGGTGCTAAAAGTAGCGAGCGATATTGAAAAAATATGCGATGTTTTGTATAATCTTTAAAATTTTACAAGTTGAGCGACAATGAACCATTTAATCCGTACAGACGATTTTACGACCGCCGAGATCGAAGCGATTTTAGCCGATGCCAAAAGGTTCAGCGACGGGCGTTTTGAGAGAATTTTGCAAGACAAAATCATCATCACCCTCTTTTTTGAAAACTCTACGCGAACGCGCAGCTCTTTTGAGATCGCCGCAAAGAGACTCGGTGCCGAGATCGTGCATCTTGACGTAGCAAAAAGCTCTACCGCAAAAGGGGAAACGCTCGTCGATACGGCGATGAACCTTGATGCCATGGGTCCACATGCCATCATCGTACGCCATCAAAATTCGGGTGTGCCGAAGATTCTCTCTAACCACACGAAAGCCGCCATCATCAACGCGGGTGACGGCGCTCATGCGCACCCGACCCAAGCGCTTTTAGACCTTTATACGTTAAAGGAGCATTTCGGCGACGTGAGAGGGAAAAAGATCGCCATCGTGGGGGATATCAAAAACTCCCGCGTGGCAAACTCCAACATCGAACTTTTAACGCGCTTTGGCATGGAGGTGATATTGGTTGCGCCGCCACATTTTTTACCGAAAACTTCGTTGCGTACAACCAACCGCTTAAGCGAGATAATTGATGAGGTGGATGCGATTATGAGTTTGCGCACCCAAACGGAGCGCCACTCCTCTCAAACCTACGGATCACTCAAAGACTATGCAAGCGATTTTTGTATCACGAGCGAGGTCGTGGGAGATCGCGATATTATTTTGCTGCACCCCGGACCCGTCCACCGCAACATCGACATCTGCGACAAACTTTTGGCAGACCCGCGCTGCAAGGTGCTTGAACAGGTAAAAAACGGAGTCTCGATCCGCATGGCGGTGCTTAAAAAACTGATCCATGGAGTTTGAGAGGCTTAACGCTCTTGGCAAAGAGAGAAAACCTTTTTTCTTCATCACCGATTTTTCGGGGCAAAAGGTTGAAGCATACCCCTTAGAGGAGCTTGATGCGCAGGGGATCGCTTTTTGCATCGACGAAACATATCAATACAAGCACCACCCTTTCGTGTTGGAGAAAAAACCCGTGAGTTTTGGGGAGTATCTTGAAAAATTCTCCTATGTTCAGGAGAAAATTCGCGCGGGCGATACCTATATGCTCAACCTCACCCAGCCTACCAAAATCACTACGCCTCTTACGCTTTCAGAGATATATGCACATGCCAACGCACACTACAAGCTTCTTTATAAAGACAGATTTGTATGTTTCTCCCCCGAAAAATTTATTCAGATCAAAAACAATACCATCCACACGTTTCCGATGAAAGGGACGATCGATGCTTCGATCGAACATGCCAAAGAGAAGATTCTTGCCGATGCCAAAGAGAGCGCGGAGCATGTGATGGTGGTCGATCTGCTTCGCAACGATCTCTCTATCGTCGCAAAAAAGGTACGTGTAGAGCGGTTTCGCTATGT
>JAQUCZ010000241.1 GCA_028685945.1 Sulfurimonadaceae bacterium
TCAATTATGTTTTGTTGTTTTTACTGTTGGAGTTTTACGAGGTGAATTGGCAGAGAGCCCCCTCGTTAATGGGGATGCTGCTGCGGATGCAAAAGTATTACAAAAGGAGTATCTTGCTGTTTTTGCTGATGCACCCGACCTACTATTTTGCGATTTTATTTGCGATGCTTTGCGATTACCACTGGAGTGCGCTGTTGCTTCTTTTTCTCAAAACCTTCGATATTGCAACGAAGATACGCCTTTTGGAGCAGGTGTTTAAAAAACAAGAGATCAGCCAAGAACTCGGCATCGTCCTGCTTACCCCGTTGCACCCTTTTTTGCCCTATATCGGGATGCTCGTTTACCCGTTTTTTATCGCCTTGGTCTTCCTTTAAGGAGAGCCTTTACTCTTTTTGCTCCTCAAGAAGCTTGAGTTTAAGCACGTGCCGCTCCGTCACGACGGTTTTAAACTCCCCCTCGAACACCTTAATATCGAGTACGAACCCTTCGACGTGTACGTTTCTTTTGCGCCCCTCTTTATGGCGTACCCGTGCGACGAAATTCACCTCGTCCCCCATTTTTACGGGGGAAAGAAACTGGCAGTCGCTTCCCACGAGCACCACGTTTCTCTCATTCACACATGCCATAGCCGCAAAATCTGCCGCACCGAAGATAAACCCGCCGTGGATCAACCCTTGACTATCCGCTACCATCGGGTAGGTGGTCGCAAGACGAAGCTCCACGTAACCGCGTTCTAGCTTTATCAATTCGCCGCAGAGCTCTCTGTTGATCTCTTCGTGGGTTTGCAGGTAGGTCTGATCGCGCGGTTCCCCGTCGATGCCGTGCATATCTATCTCGGGATCATCGATCTCCTGCGTTTGTTTGTCGTTTTTGCCTTTTTTAGCATTTTCTATCGTCATTTTGGCTCCTTTGTTATCCTCACATAGACCCGTTTGGGCGCGGGGTACCCCTCGATCGTTTTTGAAGGGTCGCTAGGGTCTAAAAAATCCTCTAGCGACTGCCCCTCGATCCATTCCGTTTTTCGCTGCTCCTCCGTCGTAGTCACCGACGTCTCAAGCACCTCGAAGCCGCTAAAACCTGCGCGTTTGCACCAGTTATGCAGTGCCTTGATCGTGGGAACAAAATAGATATTGGGAATCTTTGAGTAGGTCGATTCCGGGCAAAGTGCAAACTCCCCCTCCCCTTCGATATAAAAGGTATCCAAAAACACCTCTCCCTCTTTCTCAAGCCCCTTATAGAGCGATTTGAGCATCATCACGGGGTCGCTTCTGTGATAAAGCACCCCGAGGCAGAACACCGTATCGAACTTCTCTTCGTAAAACTCCAAATGCTCCACGCCCAAAAGTTCGTACACGATCTCGCTTTTGACAAAATGGTTAATAAAGTCAAACTGCGTTTTATAGAGCGCCGAAGGGTCAAACCCGACTAGCTTTTTAGGCGCATCTTCCTGCATCCGAAAAAGATAATAGCCGTTGTTGCAGCCGATATCGGCGACTTTTTTGTCTTTGAGATCAAAATGTTTCCGCAAAAGATTGTATTTGAGGTTGCTTTTCCATTCGGTGTCTATAAAGGTGCCGCACACCTCAAAAGGTCCTTTGCGCCAAGGCATCATCATCTTGGCAACCTCTTTGATGCGCGCCGCATCTTGGCATGTGCCCGTGATTGTGAGGGTATCGCCCAGCGTCACATGCCAACTTCCATCTTCCAAGCTAAGTAGCGCTTCTTGCAGCGGGGCGATATTTTTCCACGACATCCATTTTTGCCGTTCGTTTCTTACGGTATCTAGGTTCATTTTATGCTTTGTCTTAATATTTTTAACTATAATTGTACCCAAAGATAACTAGAGGAAGTTGAATGCGTTTAGAAAAAAAAGCGACGGTGGTTTCCACGTCGGTAGCCGCAACATTGGTTTTCATAAAAATGATCGTAGGGGTTTTGAGCGGTTCCATTGCCGTTTTGGCTTCGGCGATCGATTCGTTTTTAGATCTTACCGTCTCGCTTTTTAACTATTTTGCCCTTAGTAACGCCGAAAAAGACCCCGACGACAAGTTCCACTTCGGACGCTCTAAAATAGAGCCGCTCGCCGCCGTAATAGAGGGGGTAGTGATCTCCTTTTCGGCACTTTTTATCCTCTATGAGGCGTTTGTAAAAATCCTCCACCCGCGAGAGATGAACTACATGAACGAAGCGATCGGGGTGATGGTGGTCTCGATCCTTATCACCGCGGCGTTGGTCTATTTTCTTAACTCCGTCGCCAAAAAAACCGGAAACATGGTAATCAAAGCAGACGCGCTCCACTACAAAACCGACCTCTTCTCAAACGGCGCGATCCTTTTTGCCCTTGCACTGATCTCTATCACCGCAGAGCAGCTTATCGACCCTATTTTAGGGGTACTTATCGCCGTGTATATGATCTACTCCGCCGTGCCGATCATCAAAGAAGGAATCTTAATGCTCCTCGATGCCGCCCTTAGCGAAGAGGATATCCAAAAGCTCGTCGCCGCCATCGAATCCGAACCCTTGGCAAACGACTACCACGACCTTAAAACACGCGCTTCGGGTTCGCACATATTTTTAACCGTCCACATTGTTTTCAACGACAAAATCTCTTTGGTGGATGCCCATGCGGTAACCGATAGTTTGGAGGAGAAGTTTCAAAAATGTTTTGAGGATAAAACCGTCCATGCGC
>JAQUCZ010000242.1 GCA_028685945.1 Sulfurimonadaceae bacterium
GGAAAAAAAGAGGGAAGTTCCGCAATTTTGATCAACCTTTTGGGGGAGAGCGCCCTTATGGTAAGCGGAGAAGAGGATCAAACGCTCGAAGCGGGAACGTTTGTGAACGTTATTCTCTTAAATGAGTTTTAAAAGTAGTAAGTGGGGTGTTTTGACACTTTTTTGACACGCTTTTTATGTATAATCCCGTAATATAGATTATGTTGTGAAAAGGTGTTTTTATGCGCTCATATTTAGTTTCTTTGCTTTTTTTATTGTTTGTAAGCGGTTGCAGTGCCGTAGTAAAAGTCGATAACGATTTTGTGCACATGAATGATACGGCGCAAAAAAAACAGAATGTTACGATTGTTTTATTGGGTTTGAACAACTATACCGATACACCGCAGGCAGGATTGCGTGCGGCGAATTTGGTTGAAGGCGTTTTGCGCTCGCAAGAATATAAAGTTGTCTTACATGCCATGCCCGAACGCTATGAATTGCAAGAAGCTTTACAAAAAGCAACGCAGGAGGGGGGAGCCTACCTTTTGTACGGAGGGGTGAGCGAATGGCGTTATAAAACGGGCATAGACGGAGAAGCCGCCGTGAGCCTCATGCTTTCGTTGGTCGATCTAAAAACATCCCAAGTCGTATGGAGTGCAACCGCATCCGATACGAGTTGGAGCAATAGTTCTTTAGGGACGTTAGCACAAAATCTGATTCAAAAAATGCTTGTACGCTAATCAGTTTTTATGAAAACCATTAACAAGCGTCAGAAAAAAGAGCGTAGCAAAAAACATGAACTGATGCAGCGGCTTCAGGATTTTGCATATTTTGAAACAGTTTTTATCACTTTATTGTATCTGCTTATAGGGTATATTATTAATCCCGAAGATATATGTATCACACAAAGTCATATCTCCTATATGGTGGTTTTGTTAGCACTTATCACATTGTTTCACGGTTTTGAAAAAGGGATGCTTGCTACGGGCATACTCGCACTGGCAATGTGGTTTTCGTACGAACAATTTTTGTATGTAGATTTTTTGGTTGCATTAATGATGATGCTTCTTTTTAGCGAATTTCACTACTATTGGACGCGCAAAATCAAAGAAGCGCAAACAAACGCACAATATTACGAATTAAAACTTAATGAACTTTCTCGGGCATTTTATACGCTTAAAACTTCTCACGACCAATTAGAAAAAAATTACGTTATTAAACCTATGAGTTTGCGTAATTCTCTTAAAACGATTAAGGATTCGCAAGGCGATATCACGGAAAAGTATGAAGATTTTTTAAAGCTGCTTCGTACGTCGTTTAACGTTTCACTTGCACAAACTGCATTGCAAGATGAATCTACGCAAGAATATAAAGTGATCCACGCTTTTGGTGCCCAGGATGAAACGGTAGACTTTCACGATATTTTGATCCAAGAAGTGCTCCAAAAGAAAAAACCTATCTATATCAGTGACGACACTAAGAAAAAAAGCCGTTATATCGCGGTAATTCCGGCTTTATATTTTGACGAAGTCATGGGATTACTTTTGATTGAAAAAATGCCTTTTATGTCTTTTAATAAAGAAAACTTAACATCTATCTCTATTTTATTTGAGTATTTTGTGAGCGAGATGCGCAAAGCCGCTATCTTGGAGCGTGAAAACTTTTTATCGATGATTTCGGATGAAGAGTTCCGTTACGAGTATTTTAGATTAGAAGAGATTTGCAAACTTTATCAAATCGATTCTCTTACTTTTGTGATCAAATTACACGATCCATTGCTTGCAGAACGATTGTTCATAACTACGAAAAATATTCTTCGTTCTTTAGATATGGCAGTTAAGGTTGAGACAGACGGCTCGTCCTGCATCGTTCTTTTATTTCCTTTTGCCGATGCTGCAGCAGGATACGGTTTTTTAAATCGTTTGCTTTTGAAATTGGGTGATGTCAATGAAAACGACTATGAAACGATGACGTTTAGTTATTCAAAAGCATCATTGCTTGAACATTATTTGAGTAGTTCCCGTGAACGCTGAAACGGTCTATTTCGGAATAGAAATAGGGTATCTTTTTCTATTGCATATTATAGGGTGTGCAGTAATCTCTTATGTTGCTTTGCAATTTCTTAGGGAACGGTTTCCCGCTTCAAAACAAAGTGCTTTCTTATTTGTCTTTTTATTTAATCTTGCGATACCGATTTTGGGGTATTTTTTTTCTTTATGGATTGCATATTATTTGAAAAATGTGCGCTACAAAGAGACATTAAGTGATGTCCATTTTGTAAATCTCGACGAGTTTAGTACCCACTTTATCGATGTCGAGCGTGCTTTTGGAGAGGGCTCCATGTATGAACTTTTGCAAAACGATTATGTGTCTACATCTTTAAAAATTAAAGCGATTGTTTCCATGTCGGATAACCTCTCGCAAAAAAATATCTCCATTATTAAACATACGCTTTCGAGTAACAACGACGAAGTACGCCTCTTTAGTTTCGCCGTAATAGACAAAATCGAGCGTGGAATCAATCAAAAAATTCATAAAAATTTGGGAAAGTTTAAAACTCACGTAAATCCTAAAAAAAAGGCTGCAATTGCAAAAGAGTTGGCATCTCTTTATTGGGAGATGATCTATTATGAACTTTCCGAAGATTCTTTACGGGATTATTTGCTTGAGGAAGTGGTTAAATATATCCTGATCGCT
>JAQUCZ010000243.1 GCA_028685945.1 Sulfurimonadaceae bacterium
GATAATCTGAGTCCTAACAACGCCCTAAAATAGGGGATTAAAGGTGCAAATTAGAGTCTATTACGAAGACACCGACACGGGCGGGGTCGTATACCATTCCAATTATCTTAATTTTTGCGAAAGAGCCAGAAGCGAGGCGTTTTTTAGGCTTGGCATGTCGCCGGAACTCTCAAGCGGGCATTTTGTTGCAAAGCGTATAGAGGCAGATTATATTACAAGTGCGAAGCTTGGGGATTTGCTAGAGGTACATACGGAGCTTTTAGATATGAAGGGGGCTTCGTTTTTGCTTAAGCAAACGATAACAAAAGAGGAAAAAAAGATTTTTGAGCTTGTGATTTCGTTAGTGTATATCGATTTTCAAGGCAGACCCAAAAGGATCGACCAAGAGGTAAAAGAGCTGCTTCTTTCGCTATTTAGAAGCGGAAGTGTATTGTAAAAAGCGCGTAAGTGAGGGGCGTAACAGCTCTATTTTATAAAGCATTTGGTTCTCTTCGACGGGGATGTCGTACTCTCTGTTTTCGTTTGTGATGAGATTGTAAAAATAATCAAGCCCTACCGTCGTGGTGTAGTTGATCCAGTCGTAGGTGATGTCGTTGCCAAGGAGCGAGTTGATCTCTATCAGGATGTTGTTGTGTTCGGTGATCGAGTTGGCGATTATCATCCCTTTTCGATCCTCAAGCTGCGTCATAGAAAGCAAAAGCGGGTCGTAGTTGATCTGCGTGGAGAGGATGTTGGTGGGCATCGTATCGTAAAGGGTGAGCTGCGACATCACCATACCGCTTTTGACAATCGGCGTATTGAGAAAGAACGAAGCAGCTTTGATCTCTTCGTTCTCTTTGAGTCGGCTCTCGAGGTTCGTGGTGGTATTCGTGATGGCAAACTGGAACACCTTTTTTGTCGGATCCTCTACGTAAAGGGGCTCGGCATCCTCTTGCGGCATCACCTGCGTAAACGTAAAAGTTTTCTCTACATACTGTGTGAGTTCGGCACCCAAAGCGGAGTTGTCATGGAAGATCACAAGCGGGGAAACCGCTTCTTTAAGAAGTAAATCGCTTTGGGCTCTGTAATCTATACCGCCGTAAAAAAGGAAAGGGGAGGTGCTTTTGGCACTTTTTTTATGGATGGTGGGGAAATAGATGTTAAGTTCGGGGCGAAGATCGGCAACGATGTCGGCACCCTCTTGGGTGAGCGGGGCGATCACGTAGTAAAAACCCTCCTCTTGCATTTGTTCGAATGCCGCTTGGATATCTTCGGGGGTTTGTGCGTTGATCTGGTAGCTTTTGAGTTCAAAAGAGTGGTTGCGTGCTAAAAGATACGCAAAAGAAGCGTTGGTCGTCGATGCCGCGTAGCGTCCTATCACCTTGTGGGGGAGCAAAAGAGCGATTTTGAGCCGATCGCCGATGATAGTTGCCGAACCGAGATTAAAAAGCGCTATATGGGTCATGCGCACCTCGTCAAGCACTGGGTTTTCAAGCTTTGATGTGGCATGTGCCAAAAATGAAAAGATCATCTCTTTTGCGACATACTCCTGCATACATGCCTCGTCGCAAGGGTAGGGATCGAGGTCTTGGATGTAGGTTTTCGGCACGGGTATGCTCGAGATCAAAAAACTTTTTGCGAAGATAGCCGCAGGGAAGAGCAAAGAGAGTAGAAGCTGTTTTTTCATAGGGAACTCTTTATGGTTTTAAGGTCGTTCATCGCAATCTTCTTCGATTCGGGGTTACGAAGAAGATACTGGGGATGAAAAATAGGGATAAGTTTGTATTTTTTACAATCGATCACGTGACCCCTTACGTTTTTAAAATTGTCGTATTCCCCCGTTAGGTGCGCGTAGGCATCTTCGCCGAGGGTGACGATCACTTTGGGTTTGACGAAATCTATTTGCGAGAAAAGGTAGTTTTTGCACGAATCCCATTCCGATTCGGAGGGTCGGTTGGCATTGAGCGGTTTACACTTTATGGCATGTGTAAAATAGATGTCGCTTAGGCGAAGTTCTAAAACGTTTTCGATCATCTTTTTAAGCGTATCGCCGCTTCTGCCGCAAAAGTAGCTGTTTGTTTCATCTTCGACCGCGGAAACGGCGTAGTCGATAATCATCAAATCGGCACTCGGATTCCCGAAACCGCTCATGCTTTGTTTGCGCGATTTACTCAGATCGCACAGATGGCATGTAGCGATGTTGTGGGTGAGTTGCCCTAGATTCATCGGCTCTTCAAACGAGACGGCTGCAGGAGTGTTGATGCTAAACGAGTCAATATACTCAAACCCCAACGCCTTGATGCGGTAGAGGTTTTGCAGCAGCAAGAGATTTTGAAACGATTTCATTCGGCGCAACCCTTTTCCTAAAATAAGCGTATTAGTATATTTAAAGAGTGGTTAAAATATACTTTACGAGTTTGTGTTAAAATATACCCTTTCAAGCAAGGACAAATAAGCATGGAATATAACACACAAGAAAATTTAACTATAAACGATTTTATTCTCACCTCTTCAAGCGAAGTTGACGAGACCGTCCGAGGGGTCGGTGCGCTTGCGGGCGAAGCGCTGCTTATCCATATCTCTTCTTATATTCATAACACCGTTTTGGTGCAAAACTTAAAAACGCAGCTTGAAAAAAAAGTGCCGCATGCCAAGCTTGT
>JAQUCZ010000244.1 GCA_028685945.1 Sulfurimonadaceae bacterium
CGCATAAAAGTTGTAAAGCACCCCGTCGATAAGAAGCGAAACCGCTTGTGCATCTATGGCATGGAGCGAAATCTGTGCCGTTACCAGCCCGAGCAAAAGTGCGCCCCATCCGTTAAGCACTATCAAAGAGCAAACGGGGGCGGAGGTGCTGTCGCACACGTATGCAAGCTTGGCATGCGGAATCTTGTAACGGTCGCACAAGGGTTTGCCTACCGCGCCCGCGATCAAAGAGGTGATGGAGGATTCGACGAATATCAACACCCCTATAGCGTAGGAGAGCAAAAGCGCCGAACGCTCTGAAGTGACCAACTCTTTTTTATTTTGCAAATACTCGATAAACCCCTCTATCCCCCCCGAACGCTCTATGAGTTCCATAATGCTCCCCACCAAAAGGGCAAAACCGAGCGTTTTAAGAATCCACGGGGTTGTCAAAAGGGTGGTAAAAAGAGAGACGAGAGCTTCAAGCGTTTGCAAAAAAGAGAAATCATGCAAGATAAAAAGACCCAAAAATATCCCCCCGAAAAGGGAGAGTAAGACGTTTTTGGTTTGGAGTGCCAGCGCAATCGCAAGCAACGGAGGAAGAACGGATAAAAAAGAGAGCGCTATAGAAACACCTTTAAAATTCGATGCTCATCAGCGTCAAGCCGACGCGTCCGAACTTTTCTTTGTACAATTCGCACTCTTTCTCTTGTACCACCTTAAAGCCGAGTTTTTTGTAATCTAAAATGATCTCCAACGAACCGGTTTCAACGATCGTCTGCGCGATTCTGTACCCTTTGAGGCGCGCGGTTAAAAGAGATTTTTGCATAAGCGCTTTTAGGATGCCGACGTTTTCAAACCCTTTGATCTCCTCCATATAGTCAAACATCAACGTTCTGTTATTGAGATGAAAATCGCACTCGTTGAGCACCTGCAGATCATCGGGTACTACATCGCTACAGAGCGTTTCGTTTAACGCTTTTATAAACACCTCTTTGGTTGCAATACGCGGCTCATAGCTGCAAAGCGTACCGACGCACTTCCCGTCCGCTTCGGCTATAAGAAAATTGGTGTAGTGGCATTGACTTTTTGCTTGCGCAAGGGTCAATTTTTCTAAACACGCGAGAATAACCGTATCCTCGCGTGTTTTAAAAATGAAGTCGAAAATACCTATCCTCTTGCTCGCGCGGCTGCTTTGTAACATCATACATGCCAAAAAAGCAGCATCTCCGACCTCAGCCTTCCTAATTTTTATATCCATTTGATATCCAATGTCGTTTAATCTTTTTCACATAACGGTAATAGTACCATATCTTATGATAAAAAGCTTCTTAATTATTCTCGGTCTGGGCGGTTTCTTGTTTGCGGGGCAACAGTTGGTTTTAGTAGTGGCACAAAGCTATGAAAGTACACATGCCATGCTTTATTGCTACGAAGATGAGCATCTTGCGTTTGCACCCATAGAGGTCAGTCTAGGGCAAAACGGTTTAGGGGTCGGCATCGGTGAAACAACGCTTCTTAGCACACGCGACGCTATTGAAAAAAGGGAGGGGGACAAAAAGGCACCGATCGGGGTTTTTCGCCTCGTGCGTCTCTTTGGCTACGACACAAACGAAGGGTATTCCCTCCCCTATTTACAAGTAGACAAAGAAACGATCTGCGTCGACGATGCCGATTCTCCCTTGTACAACAAAATCATCCAAATCCCCTCAAATCCTCCAAAATCGTACGAAAATATGCTGCGAGAGGATCACCAATATAAACTAGGGATAGAGGTGGCACACAATGCAAAGGGGAGAAAAAACAAAGGGTCGTGTATCTTTATCCATGTTCAAAAAGCTTCACAAACAGCTTCGGCAGGATGTACGACGATGGAGTATGAAAGTTTAAAAAAGATTGCAAAGTGGCTCGATGCGGCAAAAAATCCGCTTCTTATTCAGATAGAAAAAGGATCGCTCAAAGAGGTGCAGGAGCTTTACCCTGCCCTCAAAGCGCATAAAGAGGATTAAACCTCTTCATCCTCTTTAAACATACGATCTTTTGCCTCGATTCCAAGAAGCGAGAGACCCGTTTTTAAAGAGAGTGCGACCACCATCAAAAGTTTAAGGAGTTTTGCTTCCTCTTCCGTTCCGATAATGCGCACGTCGTAGTAAAACTTATGCAGCGATGCCGCAAGCGCTCTTAAGTAATCGGGAAGTTTTTGTACCGCGCGGGAAGCAAAAGCATCTTCGATAATCTCGGGGAGCAAAAGCGCATCAAAAAGAAGAATATCTGCATTTTCTCCAAGGTTTTTGAGCGATGCCGCCATGATCTCCTCACGGGAGAGGGAGCTTTTGCTCAAAAGCGTTTGGATTCTGGCATGTGCGTACTGGATATAAAAAATCGGGTTGGAACTGTCTTGTTTCTTGAACTCCGAAAGGTCAAACTCCAACGCCGTATCGCATTTTTTCGATGCAAAAATAAAACGGAGTGCATCGGAACCGATCTCTTCGACAATATCGCTCATCAAAATAACGTTTCCGGCACGCTTGCTCATTTTGTACGGTTCGCCGTCTTTAAGCAGACTTACCATCTGAGAAAGAAGCACCTCTAAGCGATTTGAGTCGTACCCCAAATACTCCACCGCGGCTTTTACGCGCGCGATGTAGCCGTGATGAT
>JAQUCZ010000016.1 GCA_028685945.1 Sulfurimonadaceae bacterium
GGGTTTATCATAACTTACTCCAATTTTTATGTTTAAAACATAATATCTAAGACATAATTAAATTTTCTTGAGTTTACAAAAATTATGAATACCTTGTAAATAAAATCAAACGAGGTGAACATGAAACAAAAAAACAACATTGTTCACAGTGGAACTCTATCAAGTTTAGAGTTTCACACAAAGCTCTCCAAAGAGCAGCGAAGAACTTGTCGTAATGATTGCTCATCATCCCAATGATAATACGCAGCGAGTCTATCTTTTACACAGTCCATCGGTGTTAATAACCTCAAAACACCGACGTCCGTTTCAAACATCACGGCACGAATTTTTTTAAACTGTTCATTATATTGGTTATAAGATCCAAATCCCACGAAGTATATTCACCTCTGCTATAAATTTCGACACACGACCCTCCCGAGAGAACAACGTGTATACCTTGAACGATAAGAGCATCACAAATCAGTCCGCCAAGCTCTTTTAGATTCATATCTCTAATCTGTTTTTTCATAGCGGTTTGCCTACTCTTCGCGGTCGTGTTCTCTGCATATCAAGCTTCTCTTTTAATTCAGGCTTGTAATACAATCTTGCTTTATCGAGTAGTGCCGTTAGTTCCGAGAGAAAAGCATATCGAGGATTTAAAAAATAGATTTTCGTGCGACCGCTCATTTTGCTTAGTGCTAAACCATTCTCTTCAAAATGTTTCAGCTGATTTTGAATCGAAGGCAGCGGTGCATCAAAGTATTTAGCTATTTCTCTTGCGTACCTCTTTTTTAATTTGAAATCGAACTTGTGCAAGGAGTCTAATGCTATACTTCCCTTACAAATAAAACACAAAGAACTCCTATGAATCTCCTCTCAAAAGTCTCTTCACTTGAGACCACCTTGGCAAAAATGCAACAAACCCTCGAAGATGCAGGGTGTGAGACCACGTTTTCGCAAGAAAAGCACCCTTTGGCAAACTGCTACTCCATCAACATCGCCTCTACCGAAGCACCGCGACACATCTATGCAAACGGTAAGGGAACTCTCAGCGATGCCTCTATGGCGAGTGCTTTGGGGGAGTACATCGAGAGGTTGCAGACGAATAACTTTTTCATAGACTTTCACCTGCCACAGCGCTCCTATTACCCTGATGCAGTGGCATTTGATTTTGACGGCATGTACTTAAACGACGAACTTTTAGCCATCTACGACCCAAATGAAGAGTTGACGCTGGAGGAGCTTATCGACTTTAACAGCGACGAGGCAGCGCAGATTGTTTCTCTCCCTTTTCACAGAGTAAGTGATGGTGTAAAGACCTATTTTCCGCTTAACATCCTCTCAAATCTTTACGTGAGCAACGGTCTTGCAACGGGCAACAGCCCAAAAGAGGCACAAGTTCAGGCTCTAAGCGAGATTATCGAGCGGTATGTAAAGCTTGAAATTATCAAAAACGGCTACGCACTTCCGGCATTTGATGCAGAGATGCTTACATGCCATGAACGTGTGAACAACGATGTAAACGCACTAAGAGAACTCGGCTACATCGTAGAGGTACTCGATGCCTCTTTGGGCGGCAAATTTCCCGTCGTTGCCATCTCGCTTATCAACCCAAAAACTTCTACGCTTTTTGTCTCATTCGGGGCGCATCCCATCCTCGAAGTGGCACTCGAACGCACCATGACCGAACTTATGCAAGGGCGTGATTTAGATAACCTCGATAATTTTGAAGTCCCGACCTTTGACATGAGTTTGGTGAGTGACAGCTTTAATCTTGAGTCGCATTTCGTCGATTCCAACGGCAAAATGGGCTTCTCTTTTCTCTCTTCTCAAAAGAGTTTTGCCCACATGCCATGGGGTTATACGGGCGAAGGAGTAGAGGCTGAGCACGACTATCTCGTCACTCTCTTACATGCCATGAACAAAGAGATATATCTTCGTGAGTATGACTACCTCGGCTTTTACTCTTGCCAGATAATCGTGCCCGATTTCTCAGAGGTTTATCCCGTCGAAGACCTCATCTACAACAACAAAAACCGCGGCAAAGAGATCCGCGATATGGTTCTCAACTCGCACGAGTACGATGCCGAAGATATCCTCACCACGGTAGAAAATCTTGAAGACTCTTTAAACATGGAGAAGTACATCGGCGTGATATTCGAGCACAATTTCAGCATGGCGGAGTTCAAAGTGCACATCTACCTCACCCTTGGCATGTACGACGAAGCGTTCGAACTTCTCCCTTACACCGCAAACCCCATCACGCCCGTGCTCAGCGAACTCTTAAAGATGCAAGAAGCGGGGGAAAAACTTGAAAACTACACCCAAGCTTTAGGAAATATTTTCGGCGCGGCAAATCTTACAAAAGCGCTCGATGTTTTAGACGGAAAACAAAGTTTCATCGACACCACTCTCCATAGCGACTACACAAAGATGCTTGCCATGTACGACAGACTCGAAAAATTGAAGGCAAGGATGGCGGCATGAGCTACATCGCTTGGTTTGAAGCACATGCCAAGAAGCACCGAAAAATCGTCGATAAACTCTTGGCATGCGGCATGGACAAAGAGGCAATCATAAAGTATTTCGAGTTTGAAAACATGGCAGAAAAAGAGGGTGATTTTTGTCCGCTCTATGCCGAGGGGAAAAAATGCCACGATACCGAGTATCTCAACTGCTACCTCTGCGCCTGCCCCAACTTCCGCTTTAGCGACGAAGGTATAGAGACAAACGGGGGCAAAACCAAATACAGCTTTTGTGCTATAGACTCAAAAGAGGGCGCCCTTGCGACCTACGGCGATGCGATCCATCAAGATTGCAGCCGATGCACCGTGCCGCATGCCAAGAGATACGTCGAAGAGCATTTTGATTTGGATTGGAAGAGGATGATGCAAGCGTGCGTCGTAGCGACGCGAAAAGCTAGCGAGTGCTAAGCTCTTTGTAGCCGTCGCATCCGAGTTCGAAGTTGTTGTCGCACGCTTTTTTGTAAAGCTCTTTGGCTTTGTTGTTGTCTTTTGGCACCCCTTGGGCGTTGATGTACATCACCGCCAAAACGGCGCACGCTTGGGCGTTGTTTTCGTTCTGGCATGCGGCTTCAAAAAGCTCTTTGGCTTTTTTATAGTCGCTCTTTTGGTAGGCGTTTTTTCCCGCCTCAAAATCACTCGCCCCAATAAGCGTTGCTGCCGCTAAAATCATACATGCCGTAAACTTTTTCATAAAACCGCCTTTTATTTTTTATTTGTTAATTCCACCAAAAGCTCGCACCCTTGTTTGTCGCCGTCGTGGCACGCTTTGGAGTAGTACTCTTTGGCTTTTGAGGTGTCTTGTTGGACGTTTTCGCCGTATTCGTAGATGATGCCGAGGTTCATACACCCTACCGTATCGCCCGCGTTACATGCCTTGGAATAGAGCTCGATCGCTTTTTTGCTGTCTTTTTTTACCCCCTCGCCCAGATCGTACATCCGTGCCAGTCCGCGGCACCCTACCATATTGCCCCCTTCACACGCTTTTTGTAAAAGCCCGAACGCTTTGTCGGAATCTTTGGGCATGCCAAAACCTGCAAAATAGATAAACCCGAGTTCGCTGCACGCTTTAAAATCGTTCTTTTGGCATGCGGCATCGTAATCGGAAGCTATCTTGCTAAAATCGTGTTTTTTATGTGCATCGACCCCTTGGTCAAACCCGTTTGCCGCCAAAGCGACCCCTAGTCCCAACATAACTAAAAAAGATAAAACTCTTTTCATTGTTTTTCCCCCGAAAAATAAAATTTGATTACTTTAACAAAAAAATACTTAATCTAATAAAAAGAACTCTAAGAATTTGATTTTATTTTCGTTTTACCCCAAATTTCGTTCCAAAGGTGTACAATTCTTTTTATGAATTCACTCAGTATTTTCGGAACAGGCAGCGATGCCGGCAAATCGACTCTCTCATTCGCGCTCACCTACCTGTTGCACGAGCGCGGTATCCGCGTTGCTCCGTTTAAAGCCCAAAACGTCTCAAACAACTCGCAAGTTACAGACGATGCGGGGGAGATAGCCGTTGCACAACACTTTGCCGCCGAAGCGATCGGCATTAAAACCACCTACCATATGAACCCCGTTTTACTCAAATCGGGCTCCAAAAATGCCGCACATCTCATCGTACACGGCAAAAGCGTGGGGGAAAAAGAGGTGAGCGAATACTACGAAGATATCAATGCTCTCAAGCCCTACGTGAAAAAATCGTTTAAAAAGCTTCGCAAAAAATACGACTGTATCGTCGCCGAGGGTGCGGGAAGCCCCGTGGAGCTTAATCTCATGGAGAAAGACCTCTCCAATATCTACGTCGCCGAAGAGTTTAACACCAAAATCATTCTCGTTGCCGACATAGAGCGCGGCGGGGTTTTTGCCTCGATCTTCGGCGTTTATGCGCTGCTTCCCAAAAAACTCAAAAAAAACGTGATCGGGGTGATTATCAATAAATTTCGCGGCGATCTGGGTTTTTTCGACGACGGCGTTGCGATCATCGAGGAGCGTTTCGGGCTTAAAGTGCTCGGGGTGATCCCCTACAAACCTTTTAATTTAGGGTTTGAAGATATCCAATCGATCACGGGATACACCCAAGAGCTTTCTAAAGCATGTATCAAAGTCGCCGTTATCAAACTCCCCCACATAAGCAACTTCAACGATTTCGAACCGCTCATAGCCGACAAAGAGATCGAGTTGTGTTTCGTCACCACCCCCTTTGAAGCTTCGCTGTGCGATATGGTGATCATTCCGGGGAGCAAAAGGGTCGTGGATGATTTGGCATGGCTGCGTGAGCGGGGGTTTGAGATGCTTTTACTCTCTAAAGAGAAGTTTATCTTTGCCATCTGCGGCGGGTATGAGATGATGCACGAGCAGATACTCGACCCTTGGCATGTGGAGTCGCACGTGAAAAAAACAGAGGGGTTTGGGCGCATAAAAGGTGATGTGACGTTTGAGAAAGAAAAAACCCTCTCCAAAGGCACCTACCAGTTGCTCGAATGTATCGTCGAGGGCTACGAGATCCACCACGGCACGGCGAAAAAACGCGCCAAAAAAGGAAAAAATTTCTACGGAACCTTTTTGCACGGCATCTTTGAAAATGACAGCTTCCGCGAAAAACTCTTCACCCAAATCAACCCCAAATACAAAGGGTATGCCTTTAAACCCTACAAACAAAACGCGATTCGTGAGTTCTGCGCCCACGTCGAAGAGCACATAGAGCTGGGAACCATTCTCGATCACGTCAAATACGACGCCTGAGCCGATGGATTTAGGGCAAATCGAGGCAAAGATCCTCGCACTCTCACCGTTTGTGCGACATATCTCGCTCACGCGGCGCAACGGCGCTCTTCACGCCGTAGTTACGCCCGATTTTAAAGCACTCGCACAAGCGCATATCATTAATATAGAAAATCAGATACGTTGGTACGTTTTGGAGATTTATAATTTTGATGTGCCCGAAGAGCTGAAGATCCGCTCCTACGAGATAGAAAAACCCCCGCATGCCAAAGAGTTTTCGTTCGATACTGAAGAGCCGCTTTACCTTTCGCTGCTCGACTTTTTAGCTTCACATGCCAAAGAAAAAATCACCCCTTCCTCCCACTTGGAGCTTGATCTGGGATTTGATTCGCTCGATTTCGTTACGCTGCTCCTGTTTGTAGAGGAGAGTTTTGGCGTCAAGCTCGATGAAGCCGCGCTCGCTTCACTGCTCGTCGTGGGGGATCTGTACCTTCACATCCGCACCCATGCCACATGCCAAGCCGCCAAGCAAAAAAGCTGGAGAGAGATTTTAGAGCCAAAAAAGCCGATAGGGTTGCGCTACAGCCCTTTTATTATGTTTTTGTACAAGACTCTTTTGTACCCGTTTTTTCGTCTCTATTTCCGTTTGGAGCTGCGCGGAAGAGACAATATCCCAAACACCCCGTGTATCATCGCCCCCTCCCACCAAAGTATGCTAGACGGTTTTCTTATCGAAGCGACACTCCCCTACGGTATTCTCAAACGCACTTTTTTTCTCGCATTTGAGCTTGTTTTCGGCACCAAACTCCTCAAACCCGTAGCCGACAACGGACAAACGATCCTTATCAACCAAGACAAAAATCTTCTTTATGCCCTGCAAAAGACGGCACAACCGCTGCGCGAAGATGCCAATATCGTGATCTTCCCCGAGGGGGCTAGAACCCGCGATGGCAACCTTTTGGAGTTCCGCCCTTTTTTTGCGATTCTCTCAAAAGAGTTTAACGTCCCCGTCGTCCCCGTCCTCATAGACGGAAGCTTTGAAGCACTGCCTCCGGGCAAACGGTTTTTTCGCCCCAAAAAGATACAAGTGCACTATTTGGAACCTATTTTTCCCGAGGGTTTAAGCGTGAAGGAGATTGTAAAACAAACGAAAGATGCAATAGAAGAGGATATTGTTACAAGAATCGCGTAACACGAACTTCGGTAGGTATAAGGATTTTTAATAGTATCTTACAGGCTAAAGCCTGTGTTACAGATGCCATATCGTAACACGGACTTCAGTCCGTACGAAGAGCTTCAACCGCTGCCATACAGGCTAAAGCCTGTGTTACGGGTGCCATATCGTAACACGGACTTCAGTCCGTACGAAGCGCTTCAACCGCTGCCATACAGGCTAAAGCCTGTGTTACGGGTGCCATATCGTAACACGGACTTCAGTCCGTACGAAGCGCTTCAACCGCTGCCATACAGGCTAAAGCCTGTGTTACGGGTGCGACGGACTTCAGTCCGTACAAGTGCTTGCAACCTCAACATATCGGGTGCAAGCCGTAAAAAAACCTACCCTTGCAACACTTCGCGTCTTTTTTTGTCAAGACGGATACGATCTTGAAAAAACTTGCTTTTATCTCGTGCGAGAATCTGCATATCGTCCACCTCGTCGCGCTCATCGACGATCTCAACCCCCAAAAGCGTTTCGATAACGTCTTCTAGCGTGATAACTCCGCTTGTTTGCCCGTAGGTATCGTGAACGATAAAAAGGTGGGTGCGCTTTTTGATAAAAAGATCGATCAGTACCGCAACGGGAGTATTTTCCCCCACGAGATGGGGCTCTTTGGAGAGTTCGCCGAGGGTCATTTTGTCGTTGTCCTCCAAGCTCTCTTCCAAAATCGTCTGGTTGATGACGATCCCCGTAATATGGTCGATCGATTCTCCGTAAACGGGGATGCGCGAATGGATATAAAGACGATCCTCCTCCACCGCTTCCTCTACCGTCATGCTCGAAGGCAGGGCAAACACCACGCTGCGCGGCGTCATAACGTCTTTTGCCTTGATGTTGCTAAGCTTTAAGAGGTTTTTAAAAAGATGGCTCTCTTTGCTGAGAATTGCTCCCTCTTTCTCTCCCATCGAGACGATCTCGATAATCTCTTCGCGGGAAAAGTTGGCATGTTGTTTTCTCCCTTTGGAGATAAAACGGGTAATAAAAGTCGAGAGCCAAACAAGCGGATAACTCACTTTGATCATAAACGCTATCACGTATGCCGCAGGGATCAAAAGACTTTTCCAATAAATCGCCCCGATCGTTTTAGGAATAATCTCAGATATATAAAGGATCAAAAGGGTAAGCACCACCGCGATAACCGTTTGCCACTCGTCGCCAAAAAGCAGTTGCGCCTGCGCCCCCACGCCCGCCGCACCCATCGTATGGGCAAACGTGTTCAGAATCAAAATAGAAGCGATCGGCTTGTCGATGTCGGATTTAAGTTTTTTAAGAATATCGATCGCTTTTTCTTTCTCTTTGGGCAACGTTTCTATATAAGAATTCGTACTTGAGAGCAAAACCGCTTCTAAAATAGAACAAACAAAAGAGATGGCAAGAGCAACGAAAAGGTAAATAAAAAGCAGCGTCATGAGGCGATACTCACGTGTGTATTAGTATGGAAACACCTGTCTCCACAGGGATGAGAGTTCAAAAATCTTCCTTAAGTTAAAAAATGTTTCGCATTATAACTCATATTTATTAATAAATCGCTTTTTCTTCGCTTTGCAACGCCTCTCGCACCTCACATGCCACCTTTTTTGCATCCACGAAATAGAGCAAAATCGCTCCCGCTATGAAAAAAATCGCGACCGAGGCGATGGCTACTCGGGAGTTTTGGGAAAAGAGCGCAACAAGAGCTACGAGGAGGGGTCCCAAGATAGCGGCGAATTTGCCCAAAAAGTTGTAAAATCCGAAAAATTCTGCGGCGTACTCGTGGGGGATCATCTTGGAGTAGTAGGAGCGGCTGAGTGCTTGGATACCCCCTTGTACGAGTGCTATCATCACCGCCAATATATAAAAGTGGCTCACCTGCGTCATCATTGTTGCAAAAAGTACGATTATCAAATAGACGCCGATGGCGACAAAAAGCATCTTTTTCGTATCCCAAACCTGTGCGATCTTCGCAAAAGCGAGGGTTGCGGGAAACCCCACGAACTGCACGATCAAGAGCGCCAAAATTAACCCCGAACTATCAAATCCGAGTGCCATACCGTAGTCCACCGCCATGCGGATAATGGTGTCCACCCCGTCTATGTAGAGCCAGTACGCCGCCAAAAACAAAAAAAGCCCTTTGAGGCTTACAATCTTTTTAAGGGTTTTTTTTAAGCGCGCATAGCCGATTAAAAAAGTCTCTTTGGAACTTTTGCTATTCTCCCGCTTCTCTTCGACGAAGAAAAAAATCGGCAGTGAAAAAATCGCCCACCAAAGCGCTACTAAAACAAACGATGCTTTGATCGCCTCTGCTTTGTCGGCAAGCCCAAAAAAGGCGGGGTCTTGCACCATCCAAACATTCAGCGCAAAAAGCAAACCGCCGCCGAGATACCCCAGTGCAAACCCCATTCCTGAGACGAAATCGACCTCTTTTTCGCTTGAAACGGAGGTTAAAAGCGCGTCGTAAAAGGTGTTGGAGCCCATGAAACCTATGTTGGCAAGCACGTACACAAACGCCGCAAGCTGCCACTGCCCCTCCCCCACGAGCGCCAAGCACGCGCTCATCAAAATCCCCAAATAGGCAAACAAAAACAAAAACCTTTTCTTCAGCGACGCCCCGTCGGCGATCGCGCCCAAAAGAGGTGCGAGCAGTACTACGATAAAGCTTGAAAAAGAGTTGGCAAACCCCAAATGTGCCGTACTCGTCGTCGCATCGAGGTTGGCGGCGTAATAAGATTTAAAAAAAAGGGGAAAGAAACCCGCCATAACGGTGGTAGCGTAAGTAGAGTCCGCCCAGTCGTACAATGCCCAAGCGTAAATCGATTTTTTATTTTGCATTTTTGTAACCGCCAAAAGTAATGATATATGATACAATAAATCCATGAACTTTTTAGAGCTCTACAAAAATCCCCACCTCATCGGCGCTCACAGAGGGGCTTCGTGCCTCGCTCCCGAAAATACCATGGACGCGCTCCAAAAAAGCTTGGGGCATTGCGATTTTATAGAGATCGACGTACAGCTCACCCGCGACGCGGAGGCGGTGGTTTTTCACGACGACACGTTAGAGCGCACCACCGACATCGCCAAACATCCAGAGTTTGGTTCGCGCAAACCTTTTAGGGTGAGTGATTTTACCCTTGAGGAGCTTGCCGCACTCGATTACGGCAGTTGGTTTGAACCCAATCCCCATACCGAGCCTGTTTTAACCCTTTATGCAACGCTCAATTTCATCAAAAAACACCATCTTTACCTCAACATAGAGATCAAAAACATGCACGGGGTGTTTGAGGATACCCAAGCGGTTGCAAAGGTGTTAGAGATGATCGAACAGACCAAAACCTCCCATCTCATCCTCCTCTCTTCGTTTTACCACCCTTATCTCAAAATAGCCAAAAAACTCGCTCCCCATATCCCCACCGCAGCACTCACGGAGGATAAACACCCTTGCGAAACGATGGAGGAGTTGCTTGAATATCTGCGCTATTTGCAGGTGTGTGCCTACCATTTCGACCTCTCCTTAGCCGATCGTTACGTAGTTAAAGAGCTTAAAGAGGCGGGATTTCATGTAGGGGTTTACACCGTCAACTCCCCAAAAAAAGCAAACGAGCTCTTTTTTATGGGGGTCGATGCGATCTTTAGCGACGATGCCTAAAGAGGTTTTTGCTACAATACAAACAAAAAGTGTTTAAAACCATGCAAATTTCTAACCTCTTCACAAACACCCCCGATTCCCTCCCCCGAGGCAAAGCCGATTTTTTGTTGGCATGTAGCGTTACAAAAACCTGCCAAATAGAGGGGATCACCCAAGCGGGAATCCCCGGAAAAATCGCTCTTACCCCCACCCTCGATGCGGAGCTTCTACTGCATCAAAAGGTGTTTTCCCTCCCCGATATTGCCGAGACCCCATCGGGCGTACCCAGTCCCGCACTTATCACAAAAGCGGTCGCTAACCTAGCCCCCTTAAGTGCCCTTGAAATTCTCGACTTGGGGCTTGAAACTCCGCCGCAAAATTGCGGCATACACCGCTTTGGAATACCTCCTAGCCTCTCGATCGCCGAGGGTGCTAACATCGACGCAAAAGCGGTGTTTAAGGCGGGGATGGAGTTTGGCAGAGGTTACGAGCTCAAAGGGAGCTACCTCATTCTCGCCGAATCGACCCCGAGCGGCACCACCACCGCCGAAGCTTCGGTGCGTGCTTTGGGATTTGAGGGTGAGGGAGCGTTTAGCTCAAGCTTTGCCGCCGCCCCGACCTCTATCAAACAGCGTACGATTGCACAAGCGCTCTCGCACATCAACGATACCATGGGAAACTTTGAAAAACTCTCTTACGTGAGCGACAACATGCTCCTTTTTTGTGCGGGTTTTTTAGTCGAAGCGACACGCAGATTTCACGTTGTTTTGGCGGGGGGCACGCAGATGGCGGCTTGTCTGCTCATCGCCGACAAGCTCCGCGAAGATATACTGATGCGGCTAAAATCGGAGAACCTCACCCTTGCTACCACCGCGTGGGTCGCAAAAGACCCCCATGCCAAGATTGCAA
>JAQUCZ010000245.1 GCA_028685945.1 Sulfurimonadaceae bacterium
CTACGCCGCTGATGGTGAGCGTGCCGTTTCCTCCCGTTACTCCGGGGGTGTCTTTGGCGGCAACTGCGCTGAATTGTGTGACGTCTTTTTTGGCTAGTTTCGTCGTTTCAAGGGAGAACGATTCGACGTTGGTTCCCGCATCGACCGTGACGATCGCATCGCCGCTGACGTCTACTTTTTTCCCTGCAAATATGGTGTCGTCGCTCAGAGCCGAAGCACTCCCTTTGAGGGTCGTCATAAACGAGGAGAGGAGAGAATATGCCTCTTGTTTTTGTTTATTGAGGTCGATTTTGGTATCGAGCGGGGTGATGATCGCCGATTTGTCCGCTTCTTTGAGTTTGTCGATGATATCCGCAGTTAAAACGCCTGAACCTATCCCGAGTGAAGTGATATTCCCTGCCATGATTACATCCTTGTAATGAAAAATTTACTCTATATCGTCCGATTCGGTATTATATTTAAATTTGATTTTTTTTCCTAAAGATAACGGTGCATTTGCCGATTTAGCGAATCAGAACAAGGAAAAAGGATACGTTGATGTACGGAAGCACCGCACATAATATCTATGCGCAAAACAATATAAGCGTCGAATCGCCCCAAAAGCTTATAGAGATGCTCTACGAGGGTGTTTTGCGTTTTAATGCTCAGGCGAAAAAAGCGATCAAAGACGAAGATATAGAGAAAAAAACCTACTGGCTCAATCGCTCGATCGCCATCATCACCGAGCTTCTTGCTTCGCTTGATCGTACGCAAGGGGACGTGGGGATCTACCTCGACGGATTGTACAACTACCAAATCGGGCTTTTGGCGCAGGTAAACATCACCGACGATATCGAGAAACTCGACGAGGTTTCTAGCGTATTTCGCGGGCTTTTAGAAGCATGGAGGGAAGAGACGAATGTGGCTGAATGATTTAGAGATAGCGATTATAGAAAGAGACGCCGAGAAGATCGGCGCTCTTATGGATGCAACCCCGAAATTCGGTTCTCTCCAAGAGATTGAAAAAGGGCAGTACCTCTTAGCCGAGGCCGCCAAGGTGGTCTACGAACTCAAAGAGGAAACCGCCGCGGTTATGCAAAAACTTAAGAAAAACATAGAATTTTTAAAGTCTACCTCCGAAAAAAAAAATTCTAGATTAGACGTAAAATTCTAACGCTTCTTCGTTATCCCAAACCGCAGGCTTCGGACGGTGTAGTCGCTGACCACGGCGCCTTTGCGCATCGTGAGGATGTGGGTGATTGCATCGGCGATGTCACATGCCAAGAGCTTCTCCTCTTCTGCCTCGCTCACCCCAAAACGCAACGCTTCGTAAAAATCGGTCTGGGTCATGTCGGGGTTGATGTTGGTGACGCTTAAGCCACTTTTTCGCGTCTCCTCAAAAAGTGCGTCGCCGAACGCTTTAAGCCCCGCTTTGGTCGCGCCGTAAACCCCTGCAAATTTGCTTGCGCGCAGCGCTTCGATGGAGTTGATGTTGATAAGATACCCGTCGTTTTGTTTGAGCGAGCGCAAAAGAGCGTTGGTAAGAAGCATCGGGGCGGTGAGGTTTAAAAAGGTCATCTGCATGATGGTCGCGCTACTTAACTCTTCGTGCGGCTCAAACCGCCCGAACCCCGCGCAGTTTACGAGTATGCTCGGGTTCTCTTTTTTAAGTGCTTCACATGCCAAGAGGGTCTCTTTTTCGTCGGAGAGATCGGCTTGGTAGGGGAAAAAGTTTGCATCCGTAAAATCTTCGCTCAAGATGCGGCGGCTCACCCCCACCACGCGGTAGCCAAGTTCCAAAAGCCTTTGCGCGATCGCCTTGCCGATGCCGCTTCGCGCCCCCGTGACGATTGCCGTTTTCATAGTTGTTTCATGCTTCATAGGTCGGATTATAACACACCTCTTAAAAGTTGTACTTCATAGAATAAATCATACCGTTTTGGTAGAGTGAGAGTCCCAGTTTTTGGTAGGCGTAGCGGTACTGCATGCCAAGATCAAGCGCATCGGTTGCGCGGAAAAAAAGGGCGACGTCGCCGTTGAGCCCCCAGCTTGCGCCGTCGCCTATTTTTGTACCGTCGCTTAGCATGTAGTGCTCTTTTGCGCGTTCAAACTCCACCTCGTGCCACTGAAAAGCGTACCATTTTTCGCCCCACGCCTCAAAATCGTAACGCCAGAACCAACCGCCCATATAGCCGTTTTCTCCGTCGTAGTAGGTGCTGCGCTGGTAGTGTGCGGTGAGAAACGCTCGGGCAAAAAGCCCCCCGTTTGCGTAGGCATACCCCAGCCCGCTGATAAGGTTGTTGACGTAAAACGTCTGTGATTCAAAATGGTAATCTTGGATATAGACGCTCCCCTATTCCCAAAAAGCGCCCCCTTCAACCTCTAAATAAGCAAAATCTTCTCTGGCAGGCTCACTCTCGACCCTGTGGCTCCAATCCTAATAATTTATGCTTGTATTGCAAAAGCTATAAGAGGGTTTTTGCAACTCAAACGCGCCGAGCAACCCGACACATGCCAATAAGACGATGATTTTTTTCACGAACCGTTTCCCCGATTTTTTTGCAATGCTAGCAAAAAGTCGCTTTGGAATTCTCTTGGGCTTATGGTTCGTTTTTTGTGAGGCTAAAGCCTCAC
>JAQUCZ010000246.1 GCA_028685945.1 Sulfurimonadaceae bacterium
AGCGTTTTTTCTAAAGAATTCCCATTTTCATCAACAAGTAGGGAATCTGCATACACGAGAGAGTTTTCCCCTATAGCTGCAAGAAGCGTTTCAAGTTTTGTACTTTCCCAAATATCGTCTTGATCGCAAGGCAGAATAAAATCACCCGTTGCTTTTTGTAAAGCTGATTCAAAGTTTTTTGTAAATCCGAGGTTTACCTCATTTTTGTAAATTTTGAGAGGCAATTTTGTTGCATATTTTTGAGCAATTTCGAGTGTGCCGTCTTGCGAATTGTCGTCACCAATGATAATTTCATGCGGCACAACGGTTTGTTGTAAAAGGGAATTGAGCTGTTCACTTAAATAGCGTGCTCCGTTGTATGTAGCAAGAACTATGGAGATTCTAGGACTCATTAGCTTTTAATGATCCCATTTTCACAAAAAAACTTGTTTGCCGCAAGATTTTTGGCAAGAATGGCATCGTTTACGCCGAGTGTTGCACTGTCAAATCTTTTTTTATGGTAAAGATGTACGAGGTTTGCATTGTGTTTTACTGAACGCAGTTCAATGCCTACACCTCTAAAACGCCAGCCGAGATCGATGTCTTCCCCGACGGAGGGTAGGGTGTATGTTTCGTCAAAACCGTTGATTTTTAAAATATCCTCTTTGTAGCATGACCAGTTGCAGCCGATTATGTAGCGTACATGGCGTTTTATACGGGGTGCTAAGAAACTTTTGGCACTTATGTGCAGCATATCTTCTAAATGGCGCGTTTTGTCTAGAAATAGTTGCGGCAGATAGAACCAGTAATAATTCGTTAACGTAGAGGGTTTGAGCTTCTTGTCGTAGATTTTTTGCGTAATTTTTGGTCCGAGTTCAACGCGTTTACCGCTTAAAACCACGCCTTTTTGCGCTTGAACAACATGATTTTCTACAAAATTGTGAAACGGCACGCAATCACCGTCTATAAAGATAAGATATTCGTTTCGTGCAGCCATGATTGCACGATTAAGAGCAATGTTTTTGCGCCAACCGATATCTTCTTGGAAAAGGTGTGTTATGTTTAGATTTGGGTATTTAATGCGAGCCTGCGGGATAAACTCTGCCATCTCCTTGCTGTCGCAATCTTCAGAAATGAGTACTTCATCGGGTAAAATTGTTTGTGTAGAAAGCGCTTCTAGGATGATATCGAGGCTTTTAGTGTCTTTGTAAACCGAAATGACGACGGTTGAAAGGGGATAATTCTTCATAAGTTCTGCTTTCGTTAATGTCTTGTGCACATACAGTTATGTTATAAGGGAAGTATTCTAGCCCGTTTCTGATAAAAGTTTGATAATATAGTGCGCTTAGAGATTAAAAAACTTCGAAAGTAAAATCACCGAGCCCCCACTTTGCTCAGCACCACTTTAATCGTTTTAATAAATATGACAAAATCGATCCATAGCGACCAGTTTTGAATATACCATTTATCGAGTTCTATGCGTTCTTGAAAGCTTAGGTTGTTGCGTCCCAATACTTGCCAAAGCCCCGTAATGCCCGGTTTCACTTTTAAAATAATATCTTCATTGTAAAGCCCTATTTTTTCCCTTTCACTTAGCATGTAAGGTCGCGGACCTATAAGGTTCATATCGCCTCGCAAGATATTATAAAACTGAGGCAGTTCGTCGAGGGAAGATGCACGTAAAATTTTACCGATTTTTGTCACACGCGGATCATTCCTATATTTATGATAAATTTCATAGTACGCAACTTCTTCAGGATTATTACGTAAATATTCTCTGAGTATCTCATCCCCGTTTTGATACATACTTCTGTACTTGTAGCAGCTAAACACTTTTCCGTTTTTGCCAAAGCGTTTTTGTTTAAAGATAGCATTGCCCTTAGATTCCAAACGGATCAGTACAACCAAAAGAAGATGTAAGCATAGTGCAAAAGGAAAGACCAAGAGAACCAAAAACTTTTCGCTCAAAGTTTTAAGAAACACGTTGGGTAAACTTAAAAGCTTATTTTCGATGTGGATTGCAGAAAGTCGTATATTGAAAAAATCCAAAACATCGGCATGAGAAAAATCCAAATGGTACATGTACGGAACCACATAAATGTCTTTTGTTCTTTTGGAATATTTTTTAATGAGATACTGAAGCTTTTCGACAGAAAAACCTTTGGATGCTACAAGTACCATATCGTATCTTTTGTCGCATACGCTAAAACCGAAGTACCAGTTCTCTTCGAGTTCTCGTTCCAAATCTTTTTGTTGCACCGAATGGGCGACTATTTTTACCTTGATTTTAAAAACATTTAAAGTAAAAAGTAGCCTTTTTGCGATCCGCTTGAAAATGGGCAAAAATAAAGCGGCAAAAAGGAAAAAGAGAATTAAAAAGCCTCGAGAATAATTTTCGGACATTTTGGCAAAATATACAACGCTTAAGACGGCCACAAAAGCAAAGAACAAAGCTTTGAGTGTCCGCTTTGTATCGCTCCAAAAATCGTACCTGTTGGTGTAGATTTTTTCAATGATCAAAAAGCTCATCACCACTATGAGCACCCAAAAATATTTTTCGATATTTAAGTCCTGCGCAGGCGCGAGATATTCGCTGAGATAATTCGTACGAACGTAAAACGCCGCTTGCA
>JAQUCZ010000247.1 GCA_028685945.1 Sulfurimonadaceae bacterium
GAAACGTTTTCGCGGAGCAGGGGAGCATCTACGACTAACTCTTCCTCCATTTTTCCGTGCACCATCGCAAGGTATTTTTTTTGGATATTTCTGGTTTCAAAAAGCATCTTCAAATCGCGTTCGCTTTGTTTGCTTCTGCCGCATAAAACCAAACCGCTCGTTTCTTGATCGATACGGTGCGCTATATTAGCATCGCTTCCGAATTGCGCTTTAAGCTCGTCGATAAGCGAGTATTCCGTATAACGGTTTTGAGGGTGCACGAGCATGCCGCTCGGTTTTTCAAACACCACAAACTCCTCCTCAACGGTATGGGGTTCTAACCCCCTTGTATGAGGCTCAAAAAGAATAAGCTCTATAGCACCTTCAATCTCCTGCGCGCTTTTGGTGATCGGTATTTCGTTTTGAAGCATCCTTCCGCGACAGATCAAACTTTGTGCTTCGTTTTGCGAATATCCGAGTTCACGCATCAGATACAAAAAAGCTTTTTGTCGCGCGGGAACCATCATTGTTTTTAATACAAACGGCAAAATTTCAATCCTTTATAAGTCTCATTTTTGTAGAATAAAAGACTTTTAATTGTGCGAATTTTAACACAAAAACAAGAGATATTTTTAGTTAAGGATAGTGAATATGGTAGAGAGATATGCTCGTGAAGAGATGAGTTCCAAATGGACGATGCAGGCTAAATATCAAGCATGGCTTGACGTAGAAAAAGCGGTTGTCAAAGCATGGAACAAACTCGGACTTATTCCTGATGAAGATGCAAAAAAAATCGTAGAAAACGCGGGCTTCTCCATTGAGAGAATCGACGAGATCGAAGCCGTAACGCGCCATGACCTTATAGCGTTTACCACAAGCGTCGCAGAAACCCTCGGTGAAGAATCGCGATGGTTCCACTACGGTATGACAAGCTCCGACACGGTCGATACCGCCGTAGCACTTCAGATGAAATCCTCTTTAGAGCTTATCATCAAAGATGTGAAAATGATAATGGAATCGATCAAAAAAAGAGCAATGGAACACAAAATGACTCTTATGGTCGGACGCAGCCACGGTATCCACGGCGAACCTATAACGTTCGGGCTTGTGTTAGCGGTTTGGTACGACGAGATGGCAAGACATTTGGAAAATCTCGAACAAACGCTCGACGTTATAGCGGTAGGGCAAGTGAGCGGCGCCATGGGGAACTTCGCACACGCTCCTTTAGAGCTTGAAGAGTACACATGCCAAGAGCTCGGGCTCAAACCCGCACCCGCATCGAACCAAGTGATCCAGCGCGACCGTTATGCACGTTTGGCTTCGGCGTTGGCACTTATGGCAAGCTCGATAGAAAAATTTGCCGTACAGGTACGCCACTGGCAAAGAACGGAGGTGTACGAGTGTGAAGAGTATTTTGCAAAAGGGCAAAAAGGCTCTTCGGCAATGCCGCACAAACGCAACCCTATCTTGACCGAAAACATCACGGGGCTTGCACGTATGATCCGCGCTTATTCTATCCCCGCGATGGAAAACGTAGCGTTATGGCATGAGCGCGATATCAGCCACTCGTCCACCGAGCGTTTTTGGCTCCCCGATGCGTTTATCACCACCGACTTTATGCTCCACCGTATGAATAACGTGATCGCTAACCTCACGGTGTACCCTGAAAACATGATGAAAAATCTCAACCTAACAGGCGGGTTAGTGTTCTCCCAACGCGTTCTTTTGGAACTCCCGCTTAAAGGTGTAAGCCGCGAAGATGCGTACCGCATCGTCCAACGCAATGCGATGAAAGTTTGGGAAGAGATCCAACAAGGCAAACCGACCACAAACGAAAAAGGGGAATCGCTCTATCTCAACCACCTTTTGGCGGACGAAGAGCTACGCGCATCGCTGAGCGAAGAGGCAATTCGCGAGTGTTTTAACTACGATTACTACACCAAAAACGTCGATAAAATTTTCGCAAGAGTATTTAACAAATAAGGCATAACAATGATAACAGTTATAAAAAGAAACGGGCGCACCGAACCGCTCGATATCACCAAAATCCAAAAATACACCTCTGCCGCGGTCAAAGGTTTGGCTAACGTTTCTCAGAGCGAGTTAGAGGTAGATGCCCAGATCCACTTCCGCGACGGAATCACTTCCAAAGAGATCCAACAAACGCTTATCAAAACGGCGGTCGATAAAATTGACATCGACGCACCTAACTGGACGTTTGTCGCTTCGCGCCTTTTCCTCTTTAACCTCTACCATCAGGTAAACGGATATTCGGGGTACGACACGCTCGAGAAATATTTTATCCGCGGTGAAAAAGAGGGGCGTATCCTTTTGGGTCTGCGCGATATGTACGACCTAGAGAAGCTCGACAAACATATCAAACCCGAACGCGATATGCTCTTTAATTACCTAGGGGTAAAAACGCTTTACGATCGCTACCTAATCAAAGACAGAAACTCCGACCCGATAGAGTTGCCGCAACATATGTTTATGGCAATCGCAATGTTTTTAGCGCAACGTGAAGAGAACCGCGAAGAGTGGGCGATCAAGTTCTACGATATGATCTCGCAATTTGAAGTGATGCTTGCCACGCCGACCCTCTCCAATGCAAGAACGACGCGCCATCAA
>JAQUCZ010000248.1 GCA_028685945.1 Sulfurimonadaceae bacterium
GAAGTGGATGATGCAACCCTTTTAGCATTGGCAAGCGAAAGTCTCGACGATCTTGATTCGCTTACCGATCGCGACCTTAAACTTGCAATCGGCGAAGAGGTGGAAGAGGAGCTTTTAGCAGAGCAAGAGGCAGAAGAGATTGCCGAAGAGATGCAAGAGGAGCCGAGTGCAGAGATTGCACCGCAAGAGCCTGCGCATGATGCAGAGGTGCAAACCAAAAAAGAATCCAACGAAGGGGTCGAGGCGCTTAAAAAACTGTTGCAAGCCCTTTCGAACGAAGATATAGCAGCATCTTTAAAAGATATGAAAATCAACATAAATATTACGATAGGTGAGAAATAGATGGGGATAAAAAACGGCGTCGTATTGGTTTTGTCGGGTCCTAGCGGAGCGGGGAAAAGCTCTTTGATCAATAAAATAAAAGAGGATATAGGGGATTATTATTTCTCTATCTCTACGACTACGCGTCCCATGAGAGAGGGGGAGATCGAAGGGGTGCATTACCACTTCGTAACCGAAGAGGAGTTTAAAAAAGATATCGAAAAAGATAACTTTTTAGAGTATGCGATCGTGCACGGCAATTACTACGGAACTTCGATAAAACCCGTAAAACAAGCGTTAAGTGAAGGAAAATTGGTTCTTTTTGATATTGACGTGCAGGGGAATACTGCGGTCAATAACCGTTTGGGCGATATCACCACGTCGGTATTTATCACCCCGCCGACCCTCTCGGAACTAGAAAAAAGACTCAACGGTCGCTCCACCGATGCGCCCGAGGTGATCGCTGCAAGAATGAGTATGGCAAAGCGGGAGATTCAGCGTATTTCTGAGTACGACTACGTCGTCGTGAACGATGATTTGGACGAGGCGGCGGAGTATCTCAAACTTATAGCAAAAACCGCGAGATTGAAAAAATCGAACGAAGAGATCAACCGTTTCGTGCAGCAATGGGAAGATATTTAGACCGAAGAAAAATAAATAATAGTGATAAGTGTAGTTACAGCTTTGTGTAGTTATACTTTCGCACTTTAAAATCAACAAAGGACACACATCATGGGAATGCCTAGTGGAACAGAACTATTACTTATCTTTGGAATTATCGTACTTTTATTCGGTGCGAAAAAGATACCCGATTTGGCAAAAGGGATCGGAAAAGGGATTAAAAACTTTAAAAACGAGATGAAGGATGATGCCGCAGAAGTAGCAGAAGCAGAAGCTCCTAAAAAAGTTGAGTCTCAAACAACGACAACCGCTTCTACGACAACCGAAGCTCCAAAATCTACGACACAAGCGTAATTCCTTGAAACAACGAGTAGCGGCGCTATTGCGCGAGAAAATCGGTCGTGAAGTTGTTTTAGAAAAGCCGCGTGACCGTTCTTTCGGTCACTTTGCCACCCCGATAGCTTTTTCTTTAGCAAAAGAGTTGAAAAAATCCCCTATTGTGCTTGCCGAGGAGCTTGCTTCCTCTTTTGTCGATACCGACGAATTTAGCAGCGTAGAGTCGGTAAAAGGGTATTTGAACTTCCGTTTGAGCGAAAACTTTTTGAGCGAATACGGCAACTGGGCACTTGAAAACCCGAGCGAATACGGACGCCAAGAGCAAAATCAAAAAATTCTTTTGGAATTTGTAAGTGCAAACCCGACGGGACCGCTCCATATCGGACATGCCAGAGGTGCGGTTTTTGGAGACACTCTTTTACGCTTGGGGCGTCATCTGGGCAACGATATTACGGCGGAGTATTATGTAAACGATGCGGGGAATCAGATAGACCTTTTGGGGCTCTCTATCCAGCTGTATGCAAGAGAAAATCTGTTGCACGAAACGGTAGAATACCCTGAAGCGTATTACCGCGGCGAGTATCTCGATGCACTTGCTCACGGAGCACAAGAGCAGTTCGGCAAAGAGATTTTAACGGATGAATCCCGTCAAAAAGAGCTTGCTATGTGGGCAAAAGAGAAGGTGATGGAGATTATCGTCGCTACGCTTGGAGATACGAATATCCACTTTGACACCTTTGTAAACGAATCCTCTCTCTATAACGAATGGGACAGAGTGATGAAAAAAATGGGTGAAGGGGTTTACGAAAAAGAGGGCAAAATGTGGATCGCTTCTACGGCTAAAGGCGATGACAGCGACAGAGTCGTGGTTCGCGAAGACGGTCGCCCTACCTATTTAGCCGGAGATATTATTTACCACAATCAAAAGTTCGAGCGCAATTACGAGCACTATATCAATATTTGGGGAGCGGATCACCACGGCTACATCGCGCGCGTAAAAGCCGCGGTAGAGTACTTGGGGTACGACTCCAATCGCTTAGAGGTGCTTCTTTCTCAAATGGTAAGTCTGCTCAAAGACGGCGAACCCTACAAAATGAGCAAGCGTGCCGGAAACGTTATTTTGATGAGCGATATCGTCGAGGAGATCGGTTCTGATGCACTGCGTTTTATTTTTGCATCGAAAAAATGCGATACTGCTTTGGAGTTTGACCTTTCGGAGTTCAAGAAACAAGACAGTTCCAACCCGATTTTTTATATCCAGTACGCACATGCCAGAATCCAAACGCTTTTGAGCAAAAGCTCCCTCTCCCGTGAGGAGATCATG
>JAQUCZ010000249.1 GCA_028685945.1 Sulfurimonadaceae bacterium
CTACTTGTGTTTAAACCATCTTGGCATGTGCAAAAATGTTTTTTTATACTAGCGAAATATTCTTGGCATGTAGCTAAGATTGTAAAATTGGGGAAAGAAATCGGAGAAAAATTTGCTTTGTATGTTTTACGAGCGTGCCGTAATTGCTTTTGCCGCGGCGTAAGCGCTTGCCCATGCGAAGGCGAAATTGTAGCCGCCTCGCTCTCCGACTATGTCGAGTACCTCGCCGCAGAAATAGAGATTTTTTTGTTTTTTCGATTCGTATGTTTTTGGATCGACCTCGTCGGTGTTTACGCCGCCGCCGCTTACTTCGGCGTGTCTGAATCCGTGGGTATCGCTTACTTCAAAGCGCCAGTCTTGCAGGAGTGAAGCGATCTTTTTAGCGAGTTTGGTATCGAGGGTGCGAAGGGTTGCGTGTACTTCTATGGCATGTGCTTCTAAAAAATGGAGCGCGATCTTTGTAGGCAGAAGCCCTTGAAGCATCTCAAAAATCGAGAGATCAGGGGCTTTTTTTGCAACGCTTTGTATATGCTCGGCAAGGCTTTGTCGGTTAAAGCGAGGCAGAAGGTTGAGGCTGAGCAAAACATGCTCGAAGTTTTGCAAAGCAATACTTGCATCGCGCGAGATATCAAGCACCGCAAACCCCGAGATGCCGTAGGCGGTAAAGAGGATATCCCCTTGGCATGTGCGCTCTTTGGCATGGTTGCGCAAAAGGCTCACTTCACACTCAAGCTTGGCACCCGACATTTTATGCGCGATTTTGGAGTTTAGATGCAGCTGCACCAAAGAGGGGTAGGTGAAGATGATCGTATGCCCGAACTCTTGCGCAAACGCGTAACCGTCGCCGCATCCGCCCAAGTGGCTTGCCGCTTCGGAGCCCGTGGCGATCACGAGTGCGTCGTATTTTTCTAAAAGCTCTTTGGCATGTGCGATTTTTGTCTCGGTGCGGATATGTACGCCCAAATTCTTGGCATGTGCCAGAAGAAGCGAAACGACGCTTTTTGCTTCGTTGCTAAGCGGGTAGGCGCGCCCGTCCTCTTTTACTTCAAGCAGCAATCCCAAAGATGCCGCAAACCTCTCAAACGCTTCAAAGCCGAAATTTTTTATGGCATGTGAAACAAATTCGGGATTCGTGCCGAAGTAGTTTTTGGTGCTTAGGTTTTTGTTTGAGATATTGCAGCGTCCGTTGCCCGAGACCAAAATCTTTTTGCCGCATTTGTCGTTTTGCTCAAAAAGCTCTACATGCCAACCCTCTCTAGCGCAAATGATGGCGCAAAAAAGCCCCGAAGCGCCTCCGCCGATGATAGCGACGCGCTTCATGCGAGGGTGACCACTTTGGCGCCGAAACCGCCCATATGTTGGGGAGCATCATCAAACTTTTTCACTTTAGGGTGGGTGGAGAGGAAATTTTTAACCGCGAAAGAGAGTTTCCCCGTGCCTATGCCGTGGTATACGAGCACCTCGTCCCAGCCTGCAATGAGCGCATCGGAGAGAAATTGATCAAGCACGTCGCACGCTTCGTCCGCGCGCATGCCATGAAGATCGCATTTGAGTCCCGAGCGTTTTTCGACGCTTACTTTCAGGTCGGTTTTTGGTTTGTGTTGGATCGCTTGGGCGGGTCGAAGGTGTTTTGTTTTGACCCGCACACGCATACCGTCCACTTCGATGAGTGCTTCTTTGTGCCCCGTCATCGAGATGATCTTCCCTTTTTGGGAATGGTATTTGACAAGGTCGCCTACGCTAAACTCATGGGGTTTGAGAGGCTCTTGTTTTTTTGCTTCCTCTTTGGGCAGTTGTGCCTGCGCTTTGTTCATAGCACGGTGGATAGCCGCGCTGTCACCCGCGCGCGCGGCCTGTTTTGCCTCTTCGATCGCGTCGCGGTAGGTTTGTTTGAGCTGCTCTTTTTGTTTTTCCATATCTTGAAAAAGCTGCTCTTGAAGCATCTTGTACTCAAGCTCTTTTTTTGCGAGATTCTCTAACTTCTCATCGACGAGAGCGTGTTTCTTTTTAAGCTCCCGCTCTAACTCCGAACCCCTTTGTATAAGAAGATTGAGCTTTTCGGAGTTGTCGCCGTACACTTTTTTGGCTTCTTCGACTATGGAGTAGGCGATGCCGTAGCGGTCGGCGGTCTCAAATGCGTAGCTTTTGCCGATGATCCCCTGCATAAACTCATAGGTCGGAGCGCGTCGCTCTTCGTCGTAAATCGCCGCCATCAGTTCCACGTCGTCGCGGTCTGCCATGAGCGAAGCGAGGCGTTTGTGGTGGGTTGTCACGACGATTTTTTGGTTTTTTTTCACCAACTCGTCCAAGATCACCTTAAAGAGTGCCGCCGCTTCGTCGCTGTCGGTTCCAAGCTCAATCTCGTCCACCCCGACAAGAGAAGAGCCGTAAGAGAAGATTTTGCTAAATTGCTGCATACGCCCCGCAAAGGTGGAGATGTCGTTTTTGACGTTTTGGGGGTCGTCGATGATGGCGAGGATGTTTTTAAACCCGCCCACGTGCGATTTGTGTTCGTTACGTGCATCGGGATGATATATTTTGCCATAAATGCCGCGGAGAGGATCGATTTTAAGAGCATCGTTTTTCCTCCGGCATTCACC
>JAQUCZ010000250.1 GCA_028685945.1 Sulfurimonadaceae bacterium
GATGCTGCTTTTGTTTATCTCTTTTAATAGCCGCTCCCAGCGTTTGCGCTATGGCATGTAGATCCCCTTTTTTCTCTTTTTCTTCGGCAAAAATCTCTTTTAATATCTCTTTTGTTTTGTGCGGTTCGGGAAACACCGAAGCAATATCTTCAAACATAATGCCGATGAGCTGTGCTTCAAGGGCATCGACCCTGCCGTCTGCTTTGGCAACTTTGGCAACGAGTGCGACAAAGAGCCCGAGTTCGCTTTTTTGGATCGATTCTTTTGAAACGGAAAAGTTTTTAAACGCCTCTTTGGAGTAGGCGGTGTATTTGCCGTAGCTTTTGAAGATGTAGTAAAAAACTGCCGCCAAGAGAGCAAAGAGAAGGATATTTCCCATGAGTTTCCTTTTATAAAAATGGGGGTATTATAGCAATCTTAAAATAATGCAGATTTATCTTTTGCATAAAATTTATTTTCAAAGTGGTATAATCGCTTCAAAAAATAAGGTGAAAAAATGAGAATAGCGATTCCTGTAAAAGATGAAAGTTTGACGTTTTTCGGCAATGCAGGGCATACCCCTAAATTTGCTATTTACGATATGAGCGGTAGCGGCATGTTTCGCTCTTTTAAACTAAACGAAGTAAGAGCCAATCCCAGAACCGATCTCGATCATGATCACGACGACGAGGATCACGACTGCTCCCACTCCCAAGACGATGCCGAACATATCGCACAGCACAACAAAATGGGCGTCATCCTTGAAGACTGCAACTACATAGTGGTGCGACGAGCATGCCGTAATACGGTCAATGCGATGAAATCGTGCGGCGTAAGCGTGATTAAATACGGCGGTGAAGACACGAAGAGCGACGCGATTTTACGTGCTCTTGCGGCGCAGTTCCTTTAAAAATCTTTTGTGAAAAAGTCTTAACGTTGGCTACATCCCTCCCGTAGCCAACTTCTCTTGGAGTAAGCGCTCAAACATTTTAGGGTAACTCTTTTGCAACTTTTGGAGTTTCTCGACGTTTTGTTCTTGCGATTCTACATACTTTTTAAATTTTTGGTAGCGCTCCTCCTCCTCTTGCTCTTTTGATGTTTCTTGGGAAACTTCTTTCTTCTCTTCCTCTTCTATTTTCGTTTGGGCTTGCGTTTGATTTTGGTCCTCTTGTTTTGCAATAGGCGCAACGGGGATATTGGCAGGAACTATCGTGATATTGACAACTTTGGGCGCCGATGTTTCATCGTTGATTGTAACGGTGTAGGTAAAGCTGTCGAGACCGATAAAATCTTTTTTGGATTTGTACGTAAAACTGCCGCTTTCATGAAGTTCCAAATCACCGTTGTCGCAGTCGTTTTCAAGGGAAAAACGGATGTTTTTGTTGCTGATGGGCGTGAGCGATTCCGAAAAAGCGACTCCCGATGCCGTTTTGAAATGTTTTGTTTTTGCGTCGCTGAGAATAGAGAGCTCTTGCGGCGTTAAAAAACGCAGTTCGATCGTTTTGGAAAAATTGGGTTCGAGGGTGATGGTATCGGACTTTTCCTGATCCGCAAAACTTGCAATGTAGCGTACCTCCCCTTCACATTTATTGAGGGTTGTTTCGACGTTGGGGCGGATATTTTTGCCGTCGACAACGATGCGCGTATTCTCTTTGGTATAAAAATTGATGAGCGGAAAATTCATAGTGCTAAAATCTTTGTCGATGGTTCTATCTTCAAGGTGTTCTAGGGTAAATTCCCCTTTGAAAGGGCATTTTTCCTTTGCGCTTATAGTGTAGGCGTAGGTTCCCTCTTTGAGATAATGTTTTATGTTTTTATCGACGAATTTGTCGTCGATTTTTATTTTAACCTCTTGCGCATCGCCCGCTATGCGAAACGTGACCGATTGGGGATGGGTGTTCTCCAAAATCGATGCAAGTTCCTTTTTGACAGCGGTAATCTTTGAAAAATCGTTTGCCGCAAAACGCTCGGGAAAAACCTCTAAGAGCGCTTTTGTAACGTTGAGGTGCTCCTCAAAATCTTTGATCTGATGAAAACGCTCTTTTGGGTCTTTGCTTAAAGAAGCAGGGGAGAAGCGTAACACCTCCTGATGCAGCTGCCCCGCAAGGGCAAAAAGTTCCTCTTTTTTTACGTATGCACACTCTTGTTTCGCACTCTTGGTGTAGGAAACCCTTTTCTCAAAAAGATCGAGCATAAGGTTTTCATTTTTAGTAAAAAAGTTTGTTAAAAAAGAGGTGGTTTTGCTTAAAATTCCCTCATCGTCTTTTTGTTTCGTTTTGCTTTTAAAGAGCATTTCGTTGAGTGACGTATATGCTTTCTCTTTTGTTGCGGCGCAACTTTTAAATACGAGTGCATCTGCTTGGAGGATCCCCTCGTTGTAGAGATCATGAAAACGTTTCTCTTTTTTTTGGAGTTGTGCGGTGATCTCTTCGATCTCTTTGAGCGTTTGCTTTGCTCCCAAAGAGGGTTTTAAAAATGCCGTAACAAGGTTGTTTGCCTGTTCTATCTGTTCGATCCAGAGTTTGAGTTTTTTTATCTTTTCGTTGATCTCATTAGGAAGGTTTGCCTCTTCTAAAGCAAGAGCACTTTGCAGATGCAGCTGGGTATTTTC
>JAQUCZ010000251.1 GCA_028685945.1 Sulfurimonadaceae bacterium
GCAGCGAGTTTGTCAAGCCCGAAAAGCTCCTCATCGACTGCAACGGCTCCAAAGTAGCAAAAACACTTCTCAAAGATATCGCCGATCAGCCCCTTTTTGGCAACATTGAGCGGGAGATCGTGACCTTTAGCACCGACATGCCAAGCGCAAACAAACTCCTTGAAGAAGCAAAAAGTTTCTTTACAAACAACCGCATCGAAGTAAGCACACATGCCATAGAGGGAAACCCCCAAGAGAAACTTTTTGCATATTTCGAACAAAATAACTTCGACATCCTCGCCCGAGGTGCATTTAGCCAGTCGCTTTTAAAAGAGTTCTTTTTTGGCAGCGTCACCAAAGAGATTTTGGGCAAAACCAAAAAACCGCTTCTTTTGATTCGCTAGCACATGCCAAGATTCCAAATCGAGTTCTAAACGGCGCGCCTCTTGCCGTTTTGCACCCGATACAAAATCCGCGAAAATTTCCCCCTCTGCCAAATCAAACTAAAAGCAAAAAAACACTATACTGCGCCCCATGATACTATGTGCCGGAAATAACGAAACTTTTGACTTTGCTTTGCCTATCGGCGTGGGACTTTTAGAGAGCACCATCAACCTCACGCGTCTTTGTTTGTTCGACAAACCCGAATTTCTCCTTTTCGTGGGAAGTGCAGGGAGCTACGGCAAACACGACATCTTCGACATCATCGAGTCAAAAACCGCCGCAAACATAGAGCTTGCATTTTTAGACAAATGCGCCTACACGCCGCTTGAAAACGTAGTTTCGACTAACACCGCTAACACCCGCGACGTTATCGTCAATTCAAGCAACTACATCTCTACATGCCAAGAGAAAACGAAAAAGTTTTTAGACCTCGGCGTAGAGCTTGAAAATATGGAGTTTTTTGCGGTGCTTAAAGTGGCGCAGGAGTTTAATATCCCTGCGGGCGGCGTATTTTGCGTGACAAACTACACCGACCAAAACGCGCACGAAGATTTTCTCAAAAACCACGCACATGCCAAAGAGCTTCTAAGCGCCCATGTAAAACAACGGATCAAGGAACTAACAAACAGATGAGCAAACCCTCTCTTTACGACTTCACCCTCAAAGAGCTTCAAGAGCAAGTCAAACCTTCGTTTCGCGCCAAACAGATTTTCGGATGGATCTACCACCAATTCGTCGATGATTTTAGCGAGATGAAAAATATCCCCAAAACCCTCCAAGAGGAGTTGGCGCAAAAGTTCGTTGTCAATCCGCTCAAAATTCTTAAAAAAGAGATATCGAGCGACGGAACGATCAAATATCTTTTGGAGCTCCAAGACGGCAAAACCATCGAAGCGGTGTGGCTGAAGATGAAAGAGGAGCAACTCGACGAAGAGGGCGTGCTCACCCAAGAAGCCAAATACACCGTCTGCGTCTCCACACAAGTGGGGTGCAAAGTAGGGTGTGCGTTTTGTCTTACGGCAAAAGGGGGGTTTACGAGAGATTTGACCGCGGGTGAGATTGTAGGGCAGGTGGTCACGCTCAAAAAAGACAACGACCACAAACACAACCGCAAAATCAATATCGTTTATATGGGGATGGGGGAGCCGCTTGATAATCTTGAAAACCTCGCACATGCCATACAGGTTTTTCAAGAAAACGAAGGGCTTGCCATATCGGGCAAACGCCAAACGGTTTCTACAAGCGGTCTGAGTTCTAAAATAGATAAACTCGGCGCGATGGATCTGGGCGTGCATATCGCCATCTCGCTCCATGCGGTGGACGACGAACTGCGTACCGAACTGATCCCGATGAATAAAGCGAACAATATCCAATCGATCATCGACGCCGTAAAACGCTTTCCGATCGACACGCGTAAAAGGGTGATGTTTGAGTATTTGGTGATAAAAAACAAAAACGACGACATAGCTTCGGCAAAAAAACTCGTCAAACTTCTTAGCGGCATCAAGGCAAAGGTAAATCTGATTTACTTTAACCCGTACCCGGGTTCCACCTACGATCGCCCCCTTAAAGAAGACATGGTCGCATTTCAAGAGTATTTGGTCAAACACGGGCTTTTATGTACTATCCGCGATTCCAAAGGGATCGACATCAGTGCGGCATGCGGGCAACTAAAAGAGAAAGAAAACAAAAAGGATTTTTAACATGGGTGCAATAGAGATTTTTCAGATCGTTTTTTTAGTTGCGATATTTTTAGTAGGCGTTATAGGATTTATTAAAGCGGCAACAAAAGAGGACGACGAAACGAAGAGCTAAACGACCAACACACCAGGGAGGTCGTTTAGCGGCTGTAATGATACCCGACTTTTCTTATAAAAATCTAATCTCAAACATCTCATTATTTCTTTAATTTTCCCCCTTTTTTAAGTTTATTCACATAGTGTTTTAGCGTGTGAATAACATCTACACACTTTCAAAAAAATATGCTAAATTTCTCCGTTTTAAGAGTAATTTTATATAAATATTTCCTGAAATCTGTTTTATTCACACATGCCAAGAAACGGCTATTTTAGGGGTTTTATTCAGTATGTATCGAATTGTTACGCCGATTGATATTCACAATGTGAATGAGCGTTGTTTCTATTCACATCACACCGACAAAAACG
>JAQUCZ010000252.1 GCA_028685945.1 Sulfurimonadaceae bacterium
TCGCAAAGCTGACGGGCGCGGATGCGGTAAGCCACGGAGCTACGGGAAAAGGGAACGACCAAGTGCGTTTCGAGATGGGCTACCTCGGACAAAACTCCTCGTTAACGATTATCGCACCGTGGAGAGAGTGGGATCTTAACTCACGCGAAAAACTTCTTGCCTATGCAGAGCAACACGGTATCCAAATCGAGAAAAAAGGGAAAAAATCCCCTTACTCTATGGATGCGAACCTTTTACATATCTCTTATGAGGGAGGCATCTTGGAAGATCCTAACGCTGAGCCGGAAGATAGCATGTGGCTATGGAGTACAAAACCAGAAGATGCTCCCAATACCCCCGAATATATCACGATCGGCTATAAAAACGGCGATCCTATCAGCTTAAACGGTGAAGCACTCAGCCCTGCAACTATGCTTGCAACCCTGAACAAACTCGGAGGCAAACACGGAATCGGACGTGTGGATATCGTTGAAAACCGCTTTGTAGGGATGAAAAGCCGCGGATGCTACGAAACTCCAGGCGGGACCATTATGCTCAAAGCACACCGTGCTATCGAATCGATCACCCTTGACCGCGAAGAAGCACACCTCAAAGACGAGTTGATGCCGCGCTATGCAAAACTTATTTATAACGGATTTTGGTTCTCTCCGGAGCGTGAAATGCTCCAAGCAGCCATCGACAAAACGCAAGAGCACGTCGAAGGGGAAGTGCGCTTAAAACTTTACAAAGGGAGCGTAACGGTAGTAGGTCGTACATCGCCTGTTTCTTTATTTAACCCCGAGTATTGTACCTTTGAAGAGGATGCTGTTTACGATCAAAAAGATGCAGGCGGGTTTATCAAACTTAATGCACTTCGTTTTATCATCGAAGGTAAAGCACGTAGAAAATAACAAACTATTTTTCGACCAAAGGACAAAGAAATGAGTATTATCAGAATAGATATGAACGCACCCGAGTTTCAGGCAGAACTTGAAAAAACGATCAAGTTTACCGACAAAGTAGTAAGCCAGTTCGGCTTTGAATACAACCCTCAAAACGAAATTAACGAGGGTGTACAACTCGGTTTGGCAAGAAATAAAATGATGTACGGCAAACGCTTTTGCCCTTGTTTTATGGTTGAAGTCGTAAACGATACGCCGCGCAGCGTCGAAGATCGTATCTGCCCGTGCAAGCCTGCTCTCGAGCATGAGATTCCCGATGAGGGCGTATGCCACTGCCAAATTTTTTGTACCCCCGAGTATGCGGCGGCAAAACGTCTTGAGTTTGGGATGGAAGAAGCGGTACACACCCACTCTCGCGGCCTGACAAAAGAGGAGTGCGAACTTCTTTTAACGCAAGAGGAACTAGACGGCGACGAACTGAGTGCCCTTCTAGAAGCTCGTTCACTCGGTATGGTTACTTTCAAACTCGTCGACGTGCGCGAGCATATGGAATGGCAGATGGGGCATATCAAAGGTGCCGATAAACTCGTTCCTACAAGCAGTTTTTTCCAAACGCTCGACGATGCAAAACTCGATAAAAACGAAAATATTATTCTCTACTGCCATGTCGGAAGCAGAAGCGCGCACTGTGCGCGTATCATGAGCGACATGGGCTACACGAAAATAGGAAACTTAACCCACGGTATTCTCTCTTACAGTGGCGAAAAAGAAAGGTAACGACAATGAAAGTATTACTACTACAAGATGTTAAAAGTTTAGGCAAAGCAGGCGAAGTTAAAGAGGTAAAAGACGGCTACGGCAAAAATTTCCTCATCGGTAAAGGGTTGGCTAAATTAGCAACTCCCGAAGTTTTGGCACAGCATGCAGAGCAAAAAAGAATAGAGGCGGAAAACCTCGCAAAAGAGATCGCTTCGCTTAAAGAACTAGCAAACAAACTCGATAAATGTGAGATAGTCATCACCAAAAAACTAGGCAGCAACGGCCATCTTTTCGGTTCTATTACCAAGGATGAGATCGCTCATGCACTCCTAGAGCAACACGGCATCGAGATCGATAAAAAACATATCAACGAAAAACTCTCGATCAAATCGGTCGGAGAACACGACGTCGATTTCAAACTCGGTCACGGACTCCATGCCACGCTTCACGTGGACGTCGTAGGCGAATAATGTTCGACGCAACAACGATACTCGCCTATAAAGGAAAAAACAAAGCCGTGATAGGCGGAGACGGGCAAGTTACCTTCGGTAACTCCGTCCTTAAAGGCAATGCCACGAAGATCAGAACCCTCGGAGGCGGCAAAATCCTCGCAGGTTTTGCAGGAAGTACGGCGGATGCGTTTAACCTTTTTGAGATGTTCGAGAGTTTTTTGGAAGCCAAAAAAGGGGATATGCTCAAATCGGTGATCGAATTCTCCAAAGCATGGCGCAAAGACAAAGTGTTGCGCCGCATGGAGGCGATGATGATCGTCTTAAACACCGAACATATTTTTATCCTCACGGGCAACGGCGACGTCGTTGAGCCGGAAGACGGTGCCATAGCTTCTATCGGCAGCGGCGGCAATTTTGCAATCTCGGCTGCGCGGGCTCTGCAAAAACATGCCAACCTCGACGAAGAGGAGCTTGTCAAAGAAGCGCTCCATATCGC
>JAQUCZ010000253.1 GCA_028685945.1 Sulfurimonadaceae bacterium
ATTTGTCGTCAATCGTAGAGGATTCCACTTGGATCAGCCCAATATCCGATGCGGCAAGATTGAGTGTCAGCGCACACAAAGTTGAAAGATAGATTTTTTTCTTCATTAACTTCCCTTTTTAAGTTTATAAAAAGAAGTATAGAAAAGGAGTGTTAATTTTGTGTTAAGAAAAGGATGGAATGAGAGAGAAATCTTTGGCATGTAGTGATATACATGCCATTAAAAGAAGTTTATTAAAGACGCTCTACGTAGCCCGTTTCGGCGTGGATGCGAAGGGTGGCGTTGCTCTCCATGTTGCCGTCATCCTTGATGTCGATAGAACAGTTTTGATTGTCTTGGAGAAGTTGCCCTGCTACATAAGGTTGCGCATTTGCACTGATATCGCCGATAATGGGGCGGCCAAGATGATCGAAACTGATTATAGATACCCCTGTACAGTCTCCTGAGGGTTGTATAGTCACTTGGTATTTTTCATTGAGGTCAACGCCTGAAATGTTGGAGCCGTCCTGCGGATTGCGGGCGAAACGTGTATTATTGTCACTGACGATAGAATATTCGTTACCGTTGAATCTGATCTGCCATAAATTTATAAACCATGTAGCATTGTTGGGATCGAATTTGTCATTAATAATTGCTAAATGCTGTGCGTAACGTATTTGCGATTCGAGTTCTATCGCTGCTTCGGAGACGTTGCTGCGCTCCGTTCTAGGGATTATTACCGCGGCTAGAATGCCTATCACCACGATGACAAAAACAAGTTCGAGCATCGTAAAAGCTTTTTTCATAGTTGTTTCCTTGTTTACGTAAAATAGTAACCGTTTTGGTTGTTTAAAAAGAAAAATTATAGCCTAACTTTTAAAAATCAATACTTTATCCGAGCAAGATAGAGCCCGTTACTCGGTGCAGGTTTGATTTTATGTTTTTTTTCACATGCCAAGAGTTCGGTGATCTCTTGGGCATTTTTTGTCAAAAGTGCACCGACCATCAGGCGGATTTGGGTGCGTAAAAAGCCGTTGGCTTCGAAGGTGAGAACGCTATAGCGTTTGTAACGGTAGGCTCTTGTTTTAAAGAGGGTTCGTACCGTAGTTTTGACGTCGCTGCCGCTTTTCATAAAAAAAACAAAATCGTGCTCCCCTTCAAAAAGTTTGATGTTTTTTTGCAAACGTTCAAAATCTATTTTCTCCAAGAAGGTGACGAAAGCATCTTCAAAGGGGTTGGATGCACCCTCTTTGATAACGTAGCGGTAGAGTCTTTTTTTTGCGCCGTAGCGTGCATGAAAATCATCGCTTACCTTTTTGATCGATCTGACACGGATCGTTTTTGGAAGCATCTCATTAAGAACCCGTTTGAGTTTGAGAGTATCTTGCCAAAAATCGGGGAGATCGAGATGGCATGCTTGCCCCGTGGCATGTACGCCGCGGTCGGTTCTACCGCTTGCTACCACTTTTTCACGGATACCCAGCTGCGCCAAAACATGTTCCAATACCCCCAAGACGGTGTTTTTACTCTCTTTTTGGGTTTGCGAACCAAAAAAATGGGTGCCGTTGTACGCGAGGATAAGGCAGACGCGCATCTAAAACCGTGCCAAGATGGTTTTTTTATAAAGATAGTAAGTGACCCCAAGCCATGTAAAAAGCACGACGGGGATAGTGTAGAAAGAAAGGAGCTTTTGAAGCCCTAAGCTTGCACCGTAAAAAAGAACGATCCCTAAAAAGATATATAGATAGATGCGTGCTTTTTGGTGGCGTATGTGAACGATACCTATGGTTGCCACTAAAAAGAGGCTTAAGAGGGGAAAAAGCGTAATAAGAGTGTTGACGATCAGTTTTTCTTTTTTTTGCTCAAACCAGTACTCTATCGGCGTTTTGTAGGGATCTAGGTTTGTTTTCATCGTATCGTTGATATACATGGTTGCAAAATCGATCTGGGAAAATTTTTCTTTGGAGTAGCTATACCCCTCACCCTCTGTAAGTTTAAGGCGCAAAACCCCACCGTCGTTGATCACCTCCGCTCTTTTTGCGCTGATAAGCACCTCTTCGTTTTTATCTTTGTTAAACAAAAAAACGTCGCCGTAGCTTCCGTCTTCGTTGTCTTTGCCTATATACAAAAGCCAAGAGCCGAAGCTGTGCCCGAATTCCGAAGCGGAGAGATTGAATTTTGCTTCGCTTTTTTTATAAGAGATAAAATTGCTTGAGAGGGTCTTGGCATGGGGAAAAATCACAAAAAAGTTTAATCCCAAAAGTGCGCTTAAAAGCAGTGCTTGTTTTGCAAATGTTCGCAGAATAAACTTCGGATGGATTCCCAAAGAGAAGAGTACGACTACTTCGTTATCGCTGGAGAGTCTAAAAAGCGTTAGCGTTGCCGCTACGAAAAAGGTGATCGGGAGGGTATAAAAAAGCAGTTCGGGCAAAACGAAAATATAGAGCATCGTCATCTCCCAAAGACTCAGCTGAATCACCGCCGTGTAGGTTGCAAGCTTGATAAGAAAAATCATCGAAGCGATCGCAAAAAGGGGCAAAAAGATCGAGAGAAAAAGGAGTGTGAGATTTTTCGTAATATAGTTTCTAAGCTTATACATAA
>JAQUCZ010000017.1 GCA_028685945.1 Sulfurimonadaceae bacterium
TCTCCCTTTTGAAGTCACCATCGCGCTTTGGTCTCTCTGTCTTGTCAAACGATTTTTTCTCATAAGGCTTTTTATGGTCAGATTTTTGTTTTGATCTCTCTTCTCTTGGTTTATGTTCTTTTTTCACTTCCTCTTTGATTGGGTATCCAAATCCTTGAAGCGATTCCTGTTTGATAGCGCGACCGAGCAAAATCTCTATTTGATAGAGTCCGTTTTGTTCGTGTGCGTCTAAGAGTGCAAAAGCTTTCTCTTTTGCCAGAGAGAGCCTTCTAAAATAGGTTTGCGCCTCTTTTGGAAGATCGTAGCTGATTACTATATCGTAGTTTGGCGAAAGGCTCTCAAGCATCCCATCCTCCGAGAGAGAAAGTTTGGCATGGGAGAAGTTTTCCGCTAAAAAGGGGAGTTTTTCTTGTGCAACGATAAGAACGGCTGCGTCGCTGTTTTGTGCGAGAAGAAGCTCGATAAGTGCCTTTTTTTTCTCTTGGGTTACTTGGTATATGCGGTGGTTGGCATGTTTGATTGCAGGAGTAAATGACATAAAAAGTCCTCGTTAAAGATAAGTTGGAATTATATCTAATATTGTAGAAAACTATGGTGTTTTAAAGAGGGTTGGCATGTGAAAATTTTTCACATGCCAAGAAGATTATTTCTCAAACGCTCTGTTAAGAGCGGAGAAAAGAGCTTTGATTGACGCGGTGGTAATATCTTCGTCTTTGCCTACTCCAAAGCAAGAGATGGTGTTTTCGCTTTGAATCTCTATATAGGCGATAGCTTTTGCGCTGCTTTTGTCGCCGCATGAGTGCTCCGAGTAGGAGTGGATCGTAAAATCGTTTTTATAATCCTGCATCAAAGCGTTTTTGCACGCATCTATAGGTCCGTTGCCCTGACCGCTTGCAACGATCTCTTTCCCGTTATAGATATAAGAAAGCTTGCATGTCGCTACCTTCTTGTCGGAGGTGAGAGTACAATCTACAAGCTCAAGATGCTTTTTTGGGTTGTAGTAGGTCTCTTTAAAGATATCCAAAATCTCTTTAGGCTCTAAAACTCTCCCTTTTTCATCCGTTACCGCTTGAACGATACGCCCTATCTCCGGATGCATCGCTTTTGGAAGCTGGTAGCCGTAGTTTTTCTCCAAGATATACGCCACGCCCCCCTTGCCCGACTGGGAATTGATACGGATTATGCTCTCGTAGGTGCGCCCCACGTCGGCAGGATCGATCGGAAGGTAAGGAACCTCCCAAAACGGGTCTTGTTTTTTCTTTTGGTAGGCAAGCCCTTTGTTGATCGCATCTTGATGTGATCCCGAAAATGCGGTATAGACCAAATCTCCCACATACGGATGGCGGCAGTGCGTAGGGATCTCCGTGCAGCGCTCTACGATCTCAAGAACCTCGTCTACGTTTGAAAAATCAAGCTCGGGGTCAACCCCTTGCGTGTACATATTAAGCGCCAAGGTGATGATATCGACGTTCCCCGTGCGCTCACCGTTGCTAAGGAGCGTCCCCTCTACTCTGTCCGCACCCGCCAAAAGCGCAAGCTCGGTTGCTGCAACCGACGTACCGCGGTCGTTGTGGGTGTGGGTTGAGATTATCACGTTCTCACGGTTATCAAGGTGTCTGCTCATCCATTCGATCTGGTCGGCATAGATGTTTGGCGTTGCCATCTCTACGGTTGCAGGGAGGTTGATAATCACTTTACGCGTCGGGCTGATCCCCCAGCGCGCCGTAACCGCATTACAAATGCGTGCCGCAAACTCCAACTCCGTTCCCGTAAAACTCTCGGGAGAGTATTCTAAGAAAATTGTGCCGTCGTGCTCTTTTTCGTACTTTTTGACCAAATCGACACCAGCAAGCGCAAGCTCGATAATCTCGTCTTGTTCTTTGGCAAATACGATTTTTCGTTGTGCCGTCGAGGTGGAGTTGTAAAGGTGGACGGTCGCTTTTTTTACCCCGCGAAGTGCTTCAAACGTCTTGGCGATAAGATGCTCTCTTGCTTGAACAAGTACTTGAATCGTAACATCTTCGGGGATGAGATTATCGTCCACCAAACGGCGTAAAAAGTCAAATTCTACCTTGGAAGCGGAGGGAAATCCCACTTCGATCTCTTTGAATCCCAGTTTTAGTAAGAGTGCATAAAGTTCAAGTTTTTTGTTCATATCCATAGGGTTGATAAGCGCTTGATTGCCGTCGCGCAAATCGACGCTGCACCATTTAGGTGCTTTTGTAATCGTGTTGTTCGGCCATTGTCTATTTGGCAAATCTATTTTTGGATACGGGCGGTATTTGCCCTGTTTCATGTGATTCATAGTGAATCCTTTCCTTGAAAATTATTTGATAGTTGCACTCTTAATACCGCTATCTGCGGCGCAATTATAGCGCATTTATGATTAGCAAAAGAGAGCTTGAAGGAAATAATCGGGGTTTATAAAGTTATTGTAAAAATAGCCCCTTGGGGGGGTGTTGGCAACACTGAGGATGCCGTTGTGTTTTTGAACGATCTGCGAGGACATATAAAGCCCGATCCCCGTGCCGCTTGTTTTCTCTTTTGTGGTGAAATTGAGCTTAAAAATATCGTTGATAATATAGGAGGGGATGCCGCCTGCATTGTCCTCAACCTCGATAACCGTTTTGGAGTGGCGTTTGGCGGCTCTTATCGTAACAAAACGCTCATGGATGCCGTTTTCGTTAAACGCCTCTATGGAGTTTTTGATAAAGTTGATAAAAAGATGGACAAACTCGTTTTTCGCCCCCGTGACTTTTATTTTTTTATCGATCTCTATGCGCAGCGTTACGTTTTGTTTGATCAGTTCATCTTTGAGGATCACTTTCACGCTCTCAAGTGCGCTGTGGATCGTAAAATGATCGTTCTCTTTTGAGGGGCGGAAAAACTTGCGGAACTCGTTGAGTGTATTGACCATATATTTGATCTGAATCGATGTGGTGTCGGTGATATCGTCGATGTAATTTTTGTCTATGCGGTTTGCTTCAAAATCGCTTTTAAGCATATCGTTGATCATGCTCAGGGTATTGAGGGGCTGTTTCCATTGGTGGGCGATAATATCCATCATCTCCCCCATTGCGGCCATTTTCGACTGCTGGAGCATCACTTTGTTTTTTTTCTCGTCGATCTGATGCAAAACGGCAATGCGCTCTTCACGCTCTTTTAATAAAATTTGATTTTCGGCGCTGACTTTTTGCAGGGCTTGCTCTTGCGACTCGAAATGCTCTATAAGCGCATGCAGTTTTTCTTGAAAGAGGGGGTCGGTTTGTTTTGCAAGCGTGAGAACCTCTCGCAGCAGCTGTTCTTTTCTCTTTTGTTCCATTGCTCTTTTCGATAGAAAATTTAAAATATTATAGCACACTCTAACGGCTATTTAGGGGGAAAAAAAGAAAAAAAAGGGAGGGAATGTTAAGCTAAAAAGCTTAACATTGGTAAGTTGTTTTAAACTCGAAAGGAGTAGGTCTTGCTTCGTAAGGCCATACGTCGCGAGAGAATTTATAGTGTTGGTACGTTTGGATCATCTCTGACGTGAAAACGGGTTGTAAGAACTCGTTGTCTCTGATGAGTGCTTCTAGGGAACCTCTAAGCGTATGCGGCATTTGAGGGATACCTTTTTCACGAATCTCATCAAGCGTCAATTCGAAAAGATCCTCATCCATCGGACCGATCGGGATATCTTTGTTTTTGATACCGTCAAGTCCCGCCATCATAAGCGCAGAGAACGCAAGGTACGGACATGCACTTGAATCCGGGAAACGCATCTCGATACGCGTAGATTTCTCACCCGCACCGTAAGGGATACGGCAAGATGCCGAACGGTTTTGAGACGAATACGTCAAGATGCTCGGAGCTTCAAAGCCTGGAATAAGTCTTTTGTACGAGTTCGTCGAAGGGTTTGTAAACGCTGCAACGGCACGCGCATGTTTAAAGATACCGCCGATATAGTGAAGCGCCATTTCGCTTAGTTTGCTGTAACCGTTTTCATCGTAGAAAAGGTTTTTGCCGTTTTTCCAAAGTGATTGGTGTACGTGCATACCGCTTCCGTTGTCTCCGTAAAGAGGTTTAGGCATGAATGTAGCCGTTTTACCGTTAAGGTGCGCTACCATTTTGATAACGTATTTAAGTTTTTGTACGTTGTCCGCCGCACCGATGAGGTCGGAGTACACTACACCGATCTCCCCTTGCCCTTGTGCTACTTCGTGGTGCCCAAGAACAACGTCAAGACCTACTTGTTCTAACACCATCATCATTTCGGCACGTAAATCAACCATGCTATCGGTCGGTGCTACAGGAAAGTATCCGCCCTTGGTTCCCGGACGATGCCCCGAGTTAAACGTATCGCCGTAATGCGTATCTGAGTTCCACTCGCCGTCTTCGGTGTCGACTTTGTATCCCGATTCGTTGATGCTGTCAACGAATTTTACGTCGTCAAATACGAAAAACTCGTTTTCCGGTCCGAAGTATGCAGCGTCTGCAAGTCCGAGAGAATCGGCATGTTGCAATGCTTTTTTTGCGATTGAACGCGGGCATTTTTCATATGCTTGGTTTTTGTAGATATCGTAAACGTCACAGATTACGATGATGGTCGGATCGGCAGTAAAAGGATCCAAAAACGCCGTAGGAACATCCGGTTTTAAAAGCATGTCGGATCTGTTGATCGGCTGCCAAGCTTCTACCGACGAGCCGTCAAACGGAAGACCGTTTTCTAAAATCTCGCTCGTTACCGCTTTCGTTCTGTAGGTTACATGGTGCCATGTTCCTTTCATATCCGTAAATCTGAAATCTACGAACTGAACATCGTTCTCTTTACAAAAAGCGTAAAACTCTTCTATGTTGTTTACGAATTTTCCCATCTTGAGTTCTCCAAAATTTAATCTGCCAAAAGTATATCGAATTTCAAAAAGATATGTTGTGCGCGATTGATTAAAATTTAATCAATCGGCTTTTAAAATGGGTAAATTTAATTGTAGAGTTGAAACTCGCCGCCGTTTTTAGCGTAGAGCAAAAGATTTGCTATATTTACCGATCGGTCGCACGAGCGCTCTAGTTTTCTCAGCGTAGCTAGAATTTTGACATACTCTACCGAGAGCTCTTTGGCATCGATGATGACGGTCATGATCTCTTTTTCTATGATAGAGAACAGATCGTCGTTGATGCTCTCTTCCACAAGCACTTTTCGGTAAAAATCCTCTACGATACATGCATCGAAATTTTCGAAACACTCGAGAATATATACCAAAGAGTTGATGGTGCTTTTGTTGAGTTTGACGATTGTTTTTGCAATGTTGTCGAAGTGGCAACCGCTTTGGCAGTGCTCGCTCATGCGACGTGCGTATTTTTTAAAGCCCACGCCGATCCGTACGATCTCGTTTATCATCTTTAGGTACGCCACGAGGGTGCGAAGTTCGTTGGCTTCGGGACCGTAGAGGGCAAATGTTTTGATGATCTCGTTGTCGATAAGGTTTCCCTGTGCTTCGACATGCGATAGCTTCTCCTGTGCTTCTAAAAAGAGTCCCATATCTTTTTTCTCGAAAGCATCAAGCGATATTTGGCTTGAGTGGGTGATGCTTTTGAGAAGATTCGCGATGGACCCTCTGATTTGCGTGAGTTTGTTTTCGTATTTTACTGACATTATTTTTTTTCCTCATTCGATTTAAAGTAGGTTTCCTGCAAAACCTAGATCCTGAATAAAGTTCAGGGTGACAAACGTTTCTATTTTTCGTCAAAAAAAAGCTGCATCAACCGAATTTTCCCGTTATGTATTCTTCGGTGAGCTTTTCTCTAGGGGTAACGAACATCTCTTCGGTGCGTCCGAGCTCTACGAGTTCTCCTAAATACATAAACCCCGTATAGTCGCTTACGCGCGCGGCTTGCTGCATATTGTGGGTGACGATAATGATCGAGACGCGGTTTTTTAGCTCTACTACAAGCTCCTCGATCCCCGCCGTAGAGATAGGATCAAGCGCACTTGTAGGTTCGTCAAACAAAAGCACTTCAGGCTCCACCGCGATCGCACGGGCGATACACAAACGTTGCTGCTGCCCGCCCGAGAGACCGTTTGCGTCTTGCTTGAGGCGATCTTTCACCTCTTCGAAGATCGCCGCATCTTTGAGCGCTTTTTCGACGCGGTCTTGGAGTTCTGTTTTGTTTTTGATCCCCTGAAGGCGCATGCCGTAGGCAACGTTGTCAAAAATACTCATCGGAAACGCCGTAGGTTTTTGAAAAATCATCCCGATTTGAATCCTTAAGTTGATAAGGTCTTGTTTGGGAAGTAAAATATTCTCCCCTTTAAAAAGAATCTCCCCCGCATATTTGTTCCCCGGATAGAGATCGTGAATACGGTTAAAACTGCGAAGAAGCGTCGTTTTACCGCATCCCGAAGGACCGATAAGCGCCGTAATAGAGTTTTTGGCGATCGGCATGTCGAGTTTTTTAATGCTCGGTGCATCGGCACCCGCATAGGTAAACTCAAAATCCTTCACCTCCAGCGCTTTTTCCTCAAATATATCTACGATAGTTGCCATTATTTGCCTCTCTTTTTAAGTAAAAAAATTCTTCCGATAATATTAAGCCCCAAAATGAACATCGACAAGATAAACGCCGCAGCCCAGCCGAGTTTTTGCCAGTCTTCGTAGGGGCTCGTGGCGTAGTTGTACATCGTTACCGTCAAAGATGCCATCGGTTCCATCATGTCGGTGTTTAAAAAGTTATCGTTAAACGACGTAAACAAAAGGGGTGCCGTCTCCCCCGCAACACGCGCTACTCCCAAAAGAACACCCGTTAATATCCCCGCTTTGGCACCGCGGTAAACGATCTGAATGATCACCTTGTATTTGGGCGCGCCCAATGCAAATGCCGCTTCTCTTAGCGTCGATGGGACGAGATTGAGCATATCGTCGGTGGTGCGCAAAATGATCGGAAGCATGATGATGGTAAGTGCCACCGAACCTGCCCAGCCGCTAAAATGCCCCATGGGTGCGACGATAATTGCATACACGAACGCACCGATGACGATACTCGGCGCCGACATCATAATGTCGGAGATATCACGGATGATTTCGGCAAGTTTTGCTTTTTGCCCGTATTCGCTCAAGTACGTTCCCGCCAAAATCCCCAGCGGAACACCAAAAAAGGTTGCAACACCCACGATGTAGAGCTGCCCGATCATGGCATGTTTAAGACCGCTCTCTTCATACCCCGGAGGGGCGCCTTCATTGACGAAGATCGCCCAGTTAAGTGCGTCGATGCCGTTAAGAACAAGCACGCCTAAGATCCAAAACAAAAACCCCATCCCCACAAGCGCTGAGAGCGCCGAGAGAACCATAACGACGTTGTTTACGACGATTCTTTTTTGCGTATGTGTCATGCGCCTATCCTTTTGCGTCTAAGAAAATAGAATTTCGCTATCGAAATGATCGTAAAGCTGATCACCAAAAGAAGGAGCGAAAGCTCAAAAAGCGACGAATAGTATAAACCGCTGTCTGCTTCGTTGAACTCGTTGGCAAGGGTCACGGGTATCGAGGTCGCAGGCTGCGTGAGATCGGCGGAGATACGGTGGACGTTCCCCATAACGAAAGTAACTGCCATCGTCTCGCCGATAGCACGACCCAGAGCCAAAATAAACGATCCGATGATCCCCGCTTTGGCATAAGGGATGACGATATCTTTGATGACGTCCCATTTCGTGCCCCCTAGAGCGTACGCCGATTCTTTAAGAATATCGGGGGTCGTGTTCATCGCATCGCGGGTAACCGCCGCGATAAAAGGGAGGATCATAATCGAGAGAACGATCCCCGCGGTAAGCATGCTGATCCCCACCCCGCCGAATGCGTCGCGAATAATGGGCACGAAGTAAAAAAGCCCCCACATGCCATAGATAACCGATGGGATTGCCGCTAAAAGCTCGATGCTTACACCAAAAGGGGTTTTGAGTTTTGCGGGTGCGAGTTCGCTTAAAAAGATCGCTACGCCGATTGCCAAAGGGATCGCCAAAAGCATTGCCAAAAAGGTGGAGATAACCGAACCGTAGATGGCGGGAAGCGCTCCGAATTTTTCAAGATTCGGTGCCCATTTGTCTTCGGTGATAAAATCAAAACCGAATGCTTGGATCGAGTCGAGGGAGTTGTTAAAAAGCTCTACGAAAATCCATGCAACGATGAGGAGGATGCCCAGTGCTATGGTTCTCGTGAGGTAAAAAAAGAACTTGTCTACTATTGCGCTCAAAGCCGCACTCCGTTTCTGAAATTTTCTTGCGTCTTCGAGTCTTCTCAAGGCGCAAAAGTGGGCGAATTCTATAAAAAAACGGTTACATAATGATTACATGCCATGAAAATAAATGTAATCGTAATGTAATCAAGCGTCTCTATACTTCCGACGCAAAACAACAACACAAAGGATAGACATGTTAAAGAAACTTGCTTTAGCTGCATTGTTAGTAGGCTCTGCCATGGCGGCGGATAAGATCAACGGTGCAGGTGCGACATTCCCGGCTCCGCTTTATTACGATTGGGCGTTTAATTATAAAAAAGATACGAAAAACAGCGTCAACTACCAATCGATCGGTTCGGGCGGCGGTGTCAAGCAGATCACGACGCGTATCGTGGATTTCGGAGCTTCGGACGAGCCCGTAAAAACAAAAGAGCTTGAAAAATCAAAACTTTTACAATTTCCCGCGACTATCGGTTCGATCGTCGTAGCCTTTAACGTAGAGGGGATCGCAGATGAGACGTTAAAACTTCGCAACGAAGTGGTAGCGGATATTTTTGCAGGAAAAATTACGAAATGGAACGACCCCAAGATCGTAGCGGACAACGCAGGTCTTAAACTTCCGAATGAAGAGATTATCACGGTACACCGTTCAGACGGAAGCGGAACGACGTACAACTTTACCTACTATTTAACGCAAAGTTCACAAAATTGGAAAAACAACTTCGGAACGGGTAAAGCGGTTGACTGGGCATGCGGTATCGGCGGCAAAGGAAACGAGGGAGTTACCAACCTTATTAAACAAACGCCTAACTCTATCGGGTATATCGAAAATGCGTACAAAGAGAAAAACAACCTAAGTGCGGCGGTGCTTCAAACGGCAAGCGGCAAATGGGTCGTAGCAAACGAAGAGAACTTTAAAGCGGCTGCAAAATATGCGACATGGACGAAAGAGGAGAGCTTTTACGGACTTTTGGCATTGCAAAAAGGGGACAACTCTTATCCGATCGTAGCGGCTACGTTTATCTTGCTTCCTAAAGAGAAAGCACAAATGAACAAACAAGTGATCAAGTTTTTCGACTATGCGTTTAAAAACGGAGACGCTTCGGCGAAAACGTTAGGATACATCCCGCTTCCTGAAGAAACAAAACAGATGATCCGCGAATATTGGGCGGAGAATATTCAGTAGAGTTCTCGCATCACTAATTCTCGTCACCCTGAACTTGATTCAGGGTCTAGATTATGTAGGATGTTTTATGCTTTCTTTTTTATTTCATGGCATGTAGTTTTTGACACATGCCATGAAAAGCTCTTTTTTCAATCAGCTTCTTACCTAGTCCCTAAACTAGATTCCGAATCAAGTTCGGAATGACGGAACTTCCTTCATCCTCAGAGCATTTCGCTTGTTTTGATTCAGGATCCAATATGTTATATTTAACTCTCTTTTTTAGTCTCTTGCAACGAAACGAACTCGTGCTCGTCGGGATCGTAGTATTCTATCTCCCCCGTTTCTATGTCGTACATCCATCCGTGGATATAAAGGGTTCGGTTATCGACGCGCTCTTTGACGAAGGGGTAGGTTAAAAGGTTTTCGATCTGTGTGATGACGGAGAGCCTCTCGGTGAGGCGCAATAGCGCGCTTTCTTCTGCATCTTTACCCAAAGCCAAAAGTGCCAGCCCTTTGGCTTTGTCTCCTAAAGAGAGCCATTTTTTGGTATGGATAAATTTTTTGTCGTCTATGTTTTTATAAAGAGTCTCAATCGCGCCGCAGTGGGTATGCCCGCAGATGATGATCTCGCTGACATTGAGCTCCGTGACCGCATATTCGATCCCCGAAGCGGTGGCATGGTAGTCTTCGTCTGGTTTGTAGGGGGCTACGAAGTTCCCTACGTTTTGCAAGACAAACAGCTCTCCGGGGTTGGTGGACGTGATAAGGCTCGGCACGACGCGCGAGTCTGCACACCCTATAAAAAGCGCTTTGGGGTTCTGACCGTTGGTGACGAGTTCGAGAAGCTCTTTTTCGTGTTTTTTGAAATAACTCTTTTGAAACAGTTCGTTCCCTTCAAGCAAAGCACTGATTTTGTTCATGGTGTTCTCCGATAGTGTCAAGGGGTAAAATCAACGTAGCAGAGTATCAAAATGCGTCCGTTTTTTCAAAATAAAAGTGTATCCATATAATGTGAATTGAATCTTAAAACGTGCGTGTAAAACAGCGAAAGATATGAGATTCTAAGCGGTATAAACGAGAGTGTTTTTAACACATGCCAAGAGGTGCTAGTCGTTGGTTTTTCTCCCGTTTCGTCACTCTGAACCCTAAAGAAACATCGCGTCGCGAGCGCTACGCTTGTTTTGATTCAGAATCTAGTTTATGTGTTATAAAAGAAATTTTATAGAAAGAGATCGAAGCGCCGCATCGCTGCTTCGATCTGTGAAAAATTAAGGGGAAAAACTAGAACAAAAATGGGGGCAAAAGAAGGAGAAGACTTTTGCCCTTTTAGAGGGTGACGCAAGAAC
>JAQUCZ010000254.1 GCA_028685945.1 Sulfurimonadaceae bacterium
GAAATAGATCGTATCTTCGCTTATCTTGTACTCGCTCCCTAGCGTGTAGTCAAACTCCTCGACAAGCTCTTTTTGGTACGCGTCTACCGTAAAGGGGCGCAAAAAATCTTTAAAAAATTTAAGGTTCTCGTACCCCACATGCCAACACACGATCGCCCCGTAACGTAGCAGTACGACACATTCGTTTTTATCGACCCATACGACAAAAACATCTTTGTGCTCGACACATTTATAGCGCTCTTTGAGTGCGGTGCCGATCTCGTCTACAAACCGCTCGCCTATCAAAAAACCGGTTACTTTCTTATGTTCCATCATTTTTCCTTCCGATTTAGGAGGCTCTATTATAGAGCATTTTGATTACGTAGCGGTTATTTTTTCCGTGTTATGATGTCGCACATTTCAAAACGGAGAATATAAGGATGGTAAAAACACCTCTTATTTGGGCTCTTTCTCTAGGAGCTTTGTTGGTTTTTTCAAGCGGCTGTGCGCGTGTAGGAAACGATTTTAATTCCCATAAAGTCGAGGAGATAAAAATAGGGGAAACGACCGAAGCGGATATCAAAGCGATGTTCGGCAAACCGTGGCGCGTAGGGATGGAAAACGGCGTGAAACAATGGACGTACGGGCGCTACACCTACCGCCTCATCGGCGATGCCGACACGAAAGACCTCGTGGTCAAATTCAAAGAGGGCAGAGTAAGCGCCTACAATTTCAACACCACCGAAGTGGAGTAGCTATTTCTCAAGCGTTTTAAGCTCCTCTTCAAACCACGCAACAAGCACTTTTTTCTCTTCGAGAGAGAGGTTGGCATTGTCGTGAACGTAGCGGTAGCTCGGCAATGCCATCCGCTCGTTTTTCACCGTCATTATCGCGCGTTTGAGGCGTGCTTCTTTGATTGCGGGCTCTATTGTGTTATACTCCGAAAAGTTCAGCGCTTTGCGCCCGTCTTTTACGTGCGAAGCAACAAAAAAAGAGATCGGCGCGATTGCGGCGTACGAGGGCCACTGCGTCTCGTTGGAGTGGCAGTCGTAACAGCTTTTTTTAAGCAGCGAGAGCACCGTCGTATCGGTGCTTAATGTTTTTTGCGGATCGATAGGCGGATTGGTTTTCTCTGCGGGGATAAACTGCAGCAGCACCAAAAAAGCCGCCAAGCCCAAAACAATTTTTTTCATACTATCCTCCAAAGATCGATCTCTTGGCATGCCAAAGAGTTTTGCGGGGATTATAACAAAGTTTATAAAACCGACAAGGAGCCGCTATGCAGACCCAAGCCATCGTAGAGCAAATCCTAAGAGAGACCCAAAAGATCGTTCTGGGTAAAGAGAAGCAGATACGCCTCGCTTTGAGTGCCTACATCGCCGATTTGCACGTACTTATCGAGGATATCCCCGGAGTGGGAAAGACGACGCTGGCAAAAACCCTCTCCCATGTTTTGGGGCTTGAATATTCCCGCATCCAGTTCACAAGCGACCTGCTCCCCTCCGACATCATCGGGGTGAATTTTTACAACACCAAAGAGGGGAGTTTTACCTTCAAAAAAGGGGCAGTTTTTACCCAGTTTCTCCTGGCCGACGAGATCAACCGTGCCTCTTCCAAAACCCAAAGTGCCCTTTTGGAAGCGATGGAGGAGCGGCAAGTAAGTATCGACGGCGTTGCCTACCCGCTGCCGCAGCCGTTTTTCGTTTTGGCGACCAAAAATCCCAACGAGGAGATCGGCACCTACGAGCTCCCATCCTCCCAGCTTGACCGTTTTGCCCTCTCTTTCTCTTTGGGTTACCCCGACCCGCAAGCGGAGCGTTTGATTCTTCAAGGAAAAAACGACGTCTCAGTTGCCTCTTTGACATCGCTTCGCCCCGAAGAGAATAAACTTTTAAAAGAGCAATACGCGCAGGTTTTCGTCGGCGATGCGATCCTCGACATTCTCCAAAACATCCTCGCTTTTACCAGAGAGAGCGGCATGTTTGCAAACGGGCTCTCCCCGCGCGCCGCACTCTCGCTTTTAAATATCTCCAAGGCATGGGCGCTTTTAGAGGGGCGCGATTTCGTGATCCCCTCCGATCTGCTTGAGGTGTTGCCGCACATCACCGCCCATCGTCTCCATGCCAAAGGGGAGAAAAAATCCCCCAAAGAGATCGTAGATGCGATTGTTGCAAACCTTACTCTCGATACATAAAACGATCAAAGTACGCCCTACGAAGTACTTTTTTTTGCTTCTTGGAGCGATCGTCTCCCTTTTTTTGCAGGCGTATATGCACAACTACAACATCGTCTACATAATGATGTTTTGCATCACCGCCGTTGCGGGAACCTCGACCCTTTACGGGATGTTTAACCTCCACCCCCTGCAAGTGACGTTTCTCTCTGCAGAGAGGTTTTTTGCTTCCCAAGACTCCCTATGCACGCTGCGTTTGCACAACGGCGGGGAATACCCCTGCTACGATCTCGATCTGCATTTTGCAGCACATGCCAAGCATATCGCGCTGCTTGCACCCAAAGAGAGTGTCGCGCTCTCCTTTAGTACGCGTTTTGAAAAACGGGGCGCGGCGCAACTCGAAGAAGCAAGCGTCACCTCCTAT
>JAQUCZ010000255.1 GCA_028685945.1 Sulfurimonadaceae bacterium
AACGGGTGCAGATGGGGCATGCAGCAACCAACACGGTTCCCGTCGTCGTCGCCAACCGCTACGGCGAGGAAAAAGGTGCGACATGCAGCCTTAACTTCTACGGCTCATCGTTCATCACCGACTACACGGGGCACAAAATCGCCGAAGCAAGCCGCGATAAAGAGGAGATTTTGTATGCCGAATATGATTTAGAAGATCACAAAAAACAGCGCCACTATTGGGGGCTGATCCGTGATCGCCAACCCCATGCGTACGGGATAATCTGCAAATCGTAATGCGATTTGCACGACCCGTAACACGGACTTTCGTCCGTAAATTTGTTTACATGCCATACCGTACAGGCTAAAGCCTGTGTTACGAAAAACACCCCGTAACACGGACTTTCAGTCCGTACAAACATCTCAAACACGTCATTCCCCCTTTTTAGACTCCATATTTATGTATAATTATTCCATCAAACATCAAAAGGCGGATCATGATCGATTTTATTCGTAAGCTTTTTAAAGCACTTAACTCTTCGGCCAAATCTTGGCAACTCTCGGGCGCAGTCGTCCTCGCAATGTTTGCGGGATTTTTACCCGCACCCGCCTCTCTCATCTCTTTGGCAGTTTTATTTTTGGCGCTTATTTTCAACGTCAATTTCGGGCTTTTTATCCTCTTCAGCGCTTTTTTCGCCGCTATGGGGTATCTTTTTGACCCGCTTTTTGAATCGATCGGGTATGCTCTTTTAACCTCCGAAGCACTTAAAGAGTTCTTTAGCGCTTTGTATAACTCGGCACTCTTTCGATGGACTTCGTTTAACTACACCCTTGTAACGGGTTCTCTTGCAGTTTCGACCCTCTTAGCCCTTCCTCTCTTTTTTGTCCTCAACAAGGTTATTGCCCTCTACAGAGTCCAAATAGGGATGAAGCTCAACGAGTGGAAGGCTACCCGCTGGATGAAGCTTTACAACGAAGAGGCAAAATCGGGTTCTGTTTTTCGCTGGTGGGGTGCGGGGGTATTCGGCGGACTGAGCGTGGGCGTGGCGTTGCTGTTACTTTTTCTTTTCGACCCGTTTGTCCGCATCGCTTTAGAAAAATCTCTCTCTTATTCGCTTCAAACCCAAGTAGATATCAAAGAGTTTCGTTCCGATTTTAGCGACCTGCGTATCAAAATAAGCGATATCCAAATAGCCGACAAAGAGAAGCTTACCCACAACATCCTTGCCGCGGGTAGCATGGAGTTTGACCTTAGTTTTGCCGCACTTACACAGAAAAAAGCGATGATAGAGATGCTGAGTGTCGATGCGCTTGCTTTTGACACGAAAAGAGCGGTTGCGGCAAAACCTTACGATAATGCGGACGCTGCAGACACGACAAAGAAAGAAGCAGAAAAAGCAAAAACAACCTCTACCGATGCACCTCTTTTTAGCGTTCCCGACGTCGATACAATCTTGGCAAAAGAGGAGCTAAAATCGGTGACCGAGGCGCAAAAGCTCAAAGAGGATATCGAAAAAACAAAAGAGAAATGGGCAAAAATATCCGAGGAGCTTAAAAACGGCAATGAGGTTGATACCATCAAAGCAGATGCCAAAAAACTACAAGAAAATCTTAAAAATGCAGATGTTACGAAACTCGCTTCGGCAAAAGGTGATATAGAGCGCCTCAAAGCCAAAATAGATTCTCTTAAAAACAAATACACCGCTTTGCAAAAAGATTTTAACGCCGATCAAGAGCGGATCAAAAAGCAGATCGGCGCGCTTAAAAACCTCCCGCAACAAGATATCGATCGTCTCAAAGCCAAATACTCCCTCAACGCTGCAGGAGGTGCAAACCTTATAAGTACGCTTATGGGAGATGCGATAGGCGGTTACATCCGCACGGCGCTAAAATACTACGATATGCTAGCCCCCTACATTAAAAGCGATACCAAAGAAGAGGAAACGACACAGAGCACACCGCCGCGCGGCGAGGGAAGATGGGTGCACTATGCCAACCGCACAATGCTCCCCGACCTTGTCGTAAAAGAGGCAAAAATCAACGTTAAACTTACAAACGACGTTCTAAATATCTCAGTTAAAGACCTCTCAAGCGATCAAAAACTCTACAAAAAGCCCATGACGCTCCACGCAGATGCCAAAGGGGTGCAATATGCACAAATCGTTGCCGATGTCGTAGATGATAGACGCGGCGAAAAAGCAAAAACAGAGTTTGCGATACGCATCGCTGCCTTGCGTACGAATGAAGTCGCCATCGAAACACTTCGCATGAACGACGTCGTCACAAACGGCACGTTAAAAGGTGTTATAGAGGAGGGAAATATAGAAGCACAAAGCCGCTTTGACGTCAGCGAAGTTAAGCTCTCCATGCCGTCGCAAAAGTATGTAAACGATTTGCTCGCGGGTATATCCACCTTTACCGTAGAGATCGCGGCAGAGGGCACACTCGAACAACCTGCTCTCCACGTCAAAAGCGATCTCGATGCGCAACTCTCAAAAGGGATGAGCAGCATGATTGCCAAAGCAGCAAGCGGTTTTGAAAAAGATTTAAAAGCCAAAATTACGGCAAAAGCGGGAGGTTTAAGCGAAGGACTTTCCG
>JAQUCZ010000256.1 GCA_028685945.1 Sulfurimonadaceae bacterium
TCGAGTTTGAAGTTGCTCATAAGCTCCATGATGACGTACTGGCGGATTTTGTCGTCTTCGTTAAGCACTATACCGCGCTCAAACGGCAATCTCCCTGCATCGATCGCCTCTTCATACGCGTGCATATCTTTAAAGTTTTGCGCATAATAATCTACCCCCTCGCCGATAGAGGTAAGCCCCACGCCGATGAGATCCGCACCCCCTTTGGTGGTGTAGCCTTGGAAGTTTCTATGCAACTCCCCTTTTTCGATGGCACGGAAAAGTTCATCTTCGGGTTTTGCAAAGTGATCCATTCCGATCATCTTGTAGCCGTTTTGGGTTAAGTAATCGATGGTGTATTGCATAATGGAGAGTTTCTCATCGGGGAGCGGCAGGGTCGTCTCGTCAATCTTGCGCATCGTTTTTTTCAGCCACGGCACGTGGGCGTAGTTAAACACCGCAAAACGGTCGGGATTAAGAGAAAGAGAGAGACGCAACGTCTCTTTAAAAGTCTCTAAATTTTGGTACGGAAGCCCGTAAATGAGATCGACGTTGACCGAAACCATGTTGTATTTGCGTGCGAGATCCATCGCCGCTTTGGTGATGTCGTAAGGCTGCACGCGGTGGACGGCGGTTTGCACTTTGTCGTTAAAATCTTGGATGCCGAAGCTCACGCGGTTAAAGCCGTTTTGGCTTAACACCTTCATCTGATCCTCGTCGATATGGCGCGGATCGATCTCACAGCTTATCTCGGCATCTGCACGAAAATTCGGGAAATAGGATTTAATCTCTTTAATCACCTCATCAAGCTGCGAAGCATTGAAAAAAGTAGGCGTGCCGCCGCCGAAATGCATCTGGATCACTTCGCGCTTCATATCGAGATGGCGCGAAAGGATTGCAAGTTCGCGCTTTAGATAATCGATGTAGCGCGTCATTTTCTCCTCTTTGGAGGTAAATACGACGTTGCAGCCGCAAAAATAACAGGCGTTCTTACAAAAAGGGAGGTGAAAATAGAGGCTCAAAGGGCGCGAAGCATCAAGCGATTCGATCTTTTGAATATACGCATCGTAGGCGAAGCTATCGCCGAACTCCAATGCGGTGGGGTAGCTCGTATAGCGGGGTCCCGGTTTGGAATATTTGATAAATTTAGCAAAGTCTAACATGGCAATCCGTCTTCTTAAGTTGGTGCGATTATCTCTAAAAAGTGTTGAAGAAGGGATTAATTTCTATTCTTAGAGCGCATAGCTCTCTTGGAACAAGCGAATCAACCCCTCGACGATCTTGGGGCGCAGCTTGTTTTTAAACTCGGTTTTAATAGTTTTAAGGGTCTGGAGCGCACTTTTTTTATTGCGGTAGGTTCGTTTACTGCTCATGCCCTCAAAGATATCGCTAACGGTGATTATCTGCGTAAAATCGCTTATTCTCTGCCCGCGAAGTCCCTCGGGATACCCCGAACCGTCCACAAACTCGTGGTGCGATTTAATTGCGTCTAAAATCGCACGGTTGGCTATACCCATCTCGAGTGCCAAATAGTAGCTGTGGGAGGGATGGGTTTGTATCTGCTCAAGCTCTGCGTGGCTAAGCGGCGCACTTTTGGCATAGATGCCGCCGTCGACTTCTTTTTCCCCTATGTCGTGCAAAACAGCTGCAAGTGCGAGAAACTTCATTTGCGAAAGGGTGTAGTTGAAGAAATTGCCGAGTGCAAGGCTTAGCAATGCGACATTTACCGCATGTACCGCGTGTCTGTCCTCTCTGCTCATCGTGTTCATAATGAGCCGAAACACCGAAGCGTCTTTTTTAAACAATAAGATGTAGTTATACAAAAGCTCTTCGAGATACTCCTGATCGATTTTTTTATCTTCCTCAAAAAACTTTTCCATCTCTTCAATAGCAGATCGGTACAAAACATCGAGCTTTGCATCGGTAGTTTCATAACATGCCAACACATCGTTTTTAAGCTCTTTTTTCGTGATGCTCTTCACCTGCGTCGTTTGGGCATGAGAGCGTATCTGCAAATACTCTTCGTACTCCGTACACACGACGTAATGGCGCGCCCCGTTTTGCAAAATTTTCAAATGTTTTTGTGCGATCACCGTTCCCGCTTCGATTACGATCACAAAGCCGTAAAAACGCTGCACGTAGCAATCAAACGTGATCGTATCCCCCTCTTTAAAAAAAGAGACGTCGATCGGTCGAAAAGATTTTGAGAGCTCTATTTTTTTAAGCTTGGGCATAGGCGTCCATTTACGAATTTAGTGTTCAAATTTTCCCGTTAAGCGCTTATAAACTGCCGAACTCACCAAAAGTTCCTCATGGGTGCCGCATGCCACGATGCGTCCTTTTTGAAGTACGACGATCTTGTCGGCATGTTCGATGGTGCTGAGTCTATGGGCGATCGTGATCGTAATTTTATCTTTGGTGTACCTATCCATGGCATGTTGGATACGCTTTTCACTCTCGTTGTCAAGTGCCGAAGTCGCCTCGTCAAACAACAAAAGCGAGGCATGTTTGTAGATGGCACGGGCGATGGCGATACGCTGACGCTGCCCGCCGGAGAGATTGGAGCCGAACTCCTCCATTTTCGTGTATATCCCG
>JAQUCZ010000257.1 GCA_028685945.1 Sulfurimonadaceae bacterium
TAAGGGGTTGGCATGCACAAGATTAGAAGTACATTTACCGTTTCGGATTTTGTTATAGAGGAACTTGAGAGTGTCTCTAAAGAGCTCAATGAGAAAAAGTCACATATTGTTGAGAAAGCTTTGAGTATGTATTTTGACCATTTAGATACGAAATTAGCCGACAAAAGGCTCAAAGATTTAGAATCGGGCAAAGAAAAAACAATACCTGCAAGCGAAGTTTTTAAAGAGTTAGGCTTGTAGAGTTATGTACGAACTCCATTTTTTAACAAGCGCAAAAAAAGAGTTCTCAAAGCTCGATACTCCCGCACAAAAACTCATCAAAGAAAAATTGCTTCTCCTTGCTACAAACCCTGAGCTGCTCAAAAACAACATCAAACCGCTCAGAGGGGAATACAAAGGCAATTTTCGGTTGCGTATTCATGAGTACAGAGTGATTTTTCAGGTGAAAGATGAAGAGCTGATTATTTTGATTGTACGGGTCGGGCATAGGAAAGAGGTGTATTAGATGGTAAATAAAGAATTTTGTATTGTATGGCGTTAAAGTAAGATTAAAAACAATCAAGTAAGATTGCGAAAAAATTAAGGAATTAGCATGGTTTCGATCAAATACCTCCACCAAGTACAGGCGTTTTTGCTCTCAGGTCTTATGAGTTTTATTATGTCGGGGGCGATTTCGTTTATCAACCTCGGGTTGGTTGCCGGATTTGTGGGGATTTGGCTTCATGCGTGGGTCGTGGCATGGATGATCGCTTTTCCTACGATTTTGCTCGTGTTTCCTTTTGCGCGCAAACTGGCGATGAAGATCGCTTCAAAGTAGGGCGATGGAGCTTTTTGAACTTTACAAGAAGCTTTTAGTGCATTACGGCGCGCAGGGGTGGTGGCCGCTTCGTAGCCGCGGCGGGTACCATCTGCACGAGTATCTCCATACGCTTTCACAAGAGGAGATTTTCGAAGTCGCACTCGGCTCTATCCTTACCCAAAACACCACTTTTGCCTCGGTGGAAAAATCGCTTGACAACCTGCAAAATCTAAGCGCACTCACCCCGCATGCCATACAAAACCTTCCTCTTGAAACGCTTAAAAATGCGATCCGCCCCTCGGGGTACTTCAACCAAAAAGCTGATTATATTTTGCATTTTATTGCGTTTTTTGAGGGGCTAGAGGGAAGAATCCCGACGCGCGAAGAGCTCTTGGCATGTAGGGGTATCGGGGAGGAAACGGCGGATTCCATCTTGCTTTTTGGGTATGGCATGTCGGAGTTTAAAGTGGATGCCTACACGAAGCGGATACTTTCTCATCTGGGTTTTGTCGGCGAAACGGCGAAATACGCAGAGATCAAAGCTTTGGTAGAAGAGGTGTTTGAGAAAAAGATCGCAGATGCGCACAAAAGAGTCGAAGCATACCAAGAGTTTCATGCGCTTTTGGTGGCACATGCCAAGAGATATTATTCGAAAAAACCTTACGGAGCAGGAGGTTTTTAAAAACCTAGTTTCAAATCGTTATAATGAAATGAAAAAGTACTAAAAAAATGCACATCTAAGAATAAGAAGAGAGGAGATGTGCTACAATTGCGAAAAAATAAAAAGGATACAAAAATGTTACACGAATACCGCGATATTATCACGCACATGAAAGAGAACGAAGCGGCAAACGCTCACTTTTTAAAAATTTTCCACCGCCACAACGAGCTTGACGACAAGATCGTTAAAGCAGAAAAAGGGGAGTTGCTTTTAACAGATATGGAAGTGGAAGTGCTAAAAAAAGAGAAACTTTTACTCAAAGATGAAGCACATGCCATCATTTTAGACTACAAAAAAGCGAATAACCTTTAATTTAAGCTGTCGACTCTTCTCCCGTATCTGTCGGATACGGGTAGCTTTAGGGGGTTGTAGGGACATTTGTCCCTGCCACTTTACGGGCTTTGCCCGTAAAGTGCGTAACATCAGTTAGTATATCTCTTTTACCCTTCCCACTTCACCGCTCATAAGGCGCACTTTTATACCGTGGGGATGGGTCGGAGATTTTGTTAAAATATCCCTCACTATTCCATCGGTTAAATACCCCGTATCTTGGTTTTGTTTTAAAACGATCGCGACGCTTTGACCGTGTTTGATATCTTTTCTGTGTTGCGGGTTTGGCATGTGGTTCCTAATTGATATTATTTAGTATATCGGCTGTTATAGCCTCTATAGATTGTGTAGCATCGATGGTTATGAGCTCAATGCCCAGAAGCTTTGCCGCTTCTATGATGGCATCTTGGATGCGCAAAAGGTAGTCGCTGCCGCGCAGCTCTATGCCGTCGAGTTCTTTTTGGGAGAGGCGGTACTCAAGCTCCTCTTGTGTGAGGCGGAGTAAAAATACTTTTTGCGGGTAGAGTTTATCGGTTGCAAAATGGTTGAGCGCGACCAAATCCTCTTTGGCAATCTCCCCTTGAACGAGGGCATACGCCACGCCGCTTACCGCACTTCTATCGGAGATGATCCGCTTGGAAAGATTCGGCTTGATCACCTCTTGAATATGTTCCGCACGGTCGGCAAGAAAAAGTAAAAATTCCGCTTTTTTGCTTTGCGCTT
>JAQUCZ010000258.1 GCA_028685945.1 Sulfurimonadaceae bacterium
GGTGATTTAGTGTTTAACGAACGTATTCTTTCCCTAAGAGACGGGGATATCAACAACTGGCTAAGTGCTCTTGAGGATATCGAAGCCAAAGGGAGCAAGTATATCATCGGCGGGCACGGGTCGATGTTTTTGCGCCAAAGTACGCAGATGACCAAAGAGTATCTCCAAGAGGTGAAAAAGTTTGTTAGCGAAGCGATTGAAGAGGGGCTTGATATCACCGATGCCCTCGAAAAATCGCACATGCCAAGGTTTGAACACCTCAAACTCTACGACACCGCACACAGACAAAACGTCGAGAGTGCTTATAGAACGTTGGAGTGGGCAGAATGAAAACGTTTCTTATGGCATTTCTATTTGTTTTAAATCTCCATGCCATAGAGTGGAAAAGCTACGAAGAAGCAAAAGCGATTCAAAAACAAAACAACAAACTCATTATGCTCGATGTTATCCGCACAAACTGCCGCTACTGCGAAAATATGGAGCGCGACGTGTTTAGCGATGGGGCAATGGGCGCGTGGATAGAGGAGCGTTTTATCCCCGTAAAACTCAATCTCGACACCGACACTCTCCCGCTTGGGCTCAAAGTCTCTTTTACCCCTTCGTTCTTTTTTATAGACAAACACGACGTTATCGTAAAAAAAATCCCCGGTGCGTGGAATATCGAAGATTTCCAATCTATGACAAAGGAACTTAAATGAGAGGTTATTTTACGTTGATTTTACTTTTATATGCGACACTTAGTGCCGAAACAAGATTTGCACCCTGCGCCCTCAATCGAGAATCAGCGCAAGATCGTGTTCTCTATAAAAAGCGATAAAGACGAGGAGATTCACCACGTCCTAAGCAGTGCCAACAACGTGCTTAAATTTTACGGACCCGAAAACGTACAGATGCGTATCGTGGCGTATTACCACGGTATCCGTGCGTTGCTTAAAGCCGAAAAAGATATTGCGGTGCGTGTCGATGCGCTGATGCAGTATGATGTGGAGTTCGTGGCATGTGGCAATACGATGCACACGAAAAAGATTCAAGAAGATGAGCTTGTCGAGGGGGTTGAGATCGTCACGGCGGGGATCGTCGAGATGGTAGAACGCGTCCAAGAGGGTTGGGTAAATATTGTTCCGTAAATTTTGTAAAAATCGAGGATCGAGAAATGAAAAAAATAGTAGGGTTTTTCGTTGCACTGATGTGTACGATATCGTTACATGCCAAGGGTGATCTCCACCTTTTTGCAATAGACAACAAAAGCGGCGCCATCACTCCCGAAGTGATCGAAAAGGCTTTTACAAACAACGGTTTTTCTCTGGGAATCAACTCGGAGATGAATTATCCGTTTCAAAAACAGTTTAATCAAACCGATTACAAAGTGTTCAATCTTTTAACGCTTTACCATACGAAGCTTGCTACCGCACTTGTGAATAAATACCCTCAAGCGGGCGTTTTTACACCGATGGGCGTAGGGATCTACCAAACCAAAAACGAAGATACAATCCATATCTCCCTTTTAACCTCCGAAGCACATGCCAAGATTTTAAGGCTGCAAGATCCGATTTTAAAGCAGATAGAAGCAGATTTTTTGCAAGCGATCAAAAAAAGTTTTCCAAACGCGGTGCATACAAACACCCAAACCCCTTTGCAAGAAACTCGTGCGCTTGTAACGCAGTACGAACTCGAAATCGACCCAAGTGATTGGGAGGGCGCCAAAGAGGATTTTGAGATGACGCTTGAGTCGGGGTTTGAACCTTTTGGATTCGTTATGCCCTCCTATATGGACTTCAACGACAAAATCACCCATAACGAAGAGGAGAGCGTGTACGATTTCTACGTCAACTACTCTATCTGCAAACTCGAAGTGATCTACACCGTGGCAAAAACACGTCCCGAAGCCGCCGCGTTTGCTCCGTGTACGACGATGGTGTACAAGAAAAAAGATGAAGATAAAATCGTCGTTGGATTTCCTGCGGTCTATAACTGGATGAGCAGTGCACTCGTGGAGAATAAAGAGGCGACGGCAGTGCTTTTAAAAGCGCAAAAAGATTTTGAGAGTATTTTGAAAAATATAACCGAGTAACCTAGATCCTGAATGTAGTTCAGGGTGACGTAATTTTGCCCACTCCGTCATTGCGGCATGCAAAAGCTTGCCCACTCCGTCATTCCGTGCTTGACACGGAATCTAGGGTATGGGTTGCGAAAAAGTTTCATATAATTTTCAAAATTAACTTTTGCGTCATTAACTTTTATTATAATCATACAAATTTATCCACAAAGAAGAGCTTGCTATGAAAAAACTCCTTTTTTTACTCCTTTGGACGGTCGCACTTTTTGCCGCACCTCCTAAATTTTTGATGCCCGATGAGGCGTTTGTCCCACATGCCAAGATAAACGATGCGATGCAGATCGAAGCGGGTATTATTTTGGCAAAAGATATCTACGTGTATGAAGATAGGGTGGAGTTGCTCATTAAAGAGCCTCAAGGCATAACGATCGCCAAGGCGGAAAAACCAAAAGCGGTAGAACACCATGAAGAGATGGTGTATCTTACTTCACCTGCGTTTGTCGTGACTTTGGCAAAA
>JAQUCZ010000259.1 GCA_028685945.1 Sulfurimonadaceae bacterium
TTAATAACCAAAACGGGTCTTTTTTTGGCTTGCGTCAAATCGGTAAAAGGGAAACGTATCAGTAAAATATCGCCGCTTTTACAATGCATCCCATTCCTTATCTTTTTCGTTGTCCCATGTAGATTGCATAACATTTTGTTGTGCTTTTATTAGCTCTTGGGGTACGCCTTGCTGCAACGGTTTTTTTTCTATTTTGATATCTTCAAGCATAACACCGCGCAAGTTCTCAAGCAAAGCTAAAACCCTTTTCGCGTAAGTATCCCGCACGTCTATGTGAATCGTTTGCATGAGTATCCTTCCTTTAAACTTTGTAGTATTGTAGCACATTCGCAATGGTTGTAGCTATGTTATACGGGCTAAAGCCCGCGTTACGGGGTACATGCCATGGCATGTAACATTTACGAGAGTACCTTATACTCCCCCTCTCCAAGCCCTTGGAGGTCGTACATGCCAAAGCGTATGCGGTGGAGTGCTACGACGCGGTTGCCGACGGCGCCGAACATCCTTTTTACTTGGTGGTATTTCCCCTCGCATATCTCTAAGCGCACTTTATCGGGGGATAGTACCTCAAGCTTGGCGGGCAGGAGGGGCTTTTTTTCTCCGTGAAGCAAAAGCGTACCGCTTGCAAATATCTCTGCCTCATCGCCGCGCAAAGGCTGGGCAAGGGTGGCTTCGTACACCTTGACTATATCGCTTTTGGGGCTTGTGAGACGGTGGTTGAGCGCGCCGTCGTCGGTGATGAGGATCACCCCCGTGGTGTCGCTATCAAGGCGCCCGACGGTAGAGAGCTTGGGGTTGCGCCGCTGCCAGCGCAGCGGCAAGAGGGAGTAGATAAGCTTCCCCGCGTCGCTGTGGGAGCAGATAAAGCCGCTTGGCTTGTGCAAAACGACGGTGAGGGTTTCGGGGTCAAGCGGCGCATCGTCCACCGTGATTTGATCGTGGTGCGCTTTAAGACGCGGATCGAACACCCGCACGCCCTCAATGCAAACGCGAAACATTTTAAGAAATTTTACTCCCTCGCTGCGAGTGCAATACCCAAGGCTTGAGAGGTGCGCATCGAGGCGTTTGAAACTGTTTGGCATGTGACTCTTTTTTGTTTAAAATTTTTCGTTGTCGATCGACACGCCGCCGTCTTGGAGGGTGTAGATGATCTCTTGGGTATTGAGCCTCTCAAAGTTCTCCATCATCACTTTTTTAAGGTACTCTTTTTCCGCTTTTTCGGCACGTTCCAAACTCTCTGCAAAGATCCCTTTTTTCTCTAACACGAGCGAGGTGATATCGGCATCCATTTTGATATGTTTCATCAAATCTTTCACGTCGGTCTCGAAAATAGAACCGAGCATCGAGAACATCCCCGCCAAATACGCTTTGTCTTTGTTTGCGAGCGACGCCTCTTTTTCCATCCGCTCCGCGCGCTTAAGAGCAAGCTGCAAAATCGTTTTGGAAGCGGGATTTTTGGAAGCTTCGGAGTAGAGGTACACAAGCAGCCAGCGCAGAAGCGTGTCGCGCCCCATAAGGGTGATTACCTGCGTTAGCGACGTGATAATAACGTCGAATTTTTTGGTGTTGTTGAGAAACTGAATGAGCTTGTAGGAGAGGTCGGGCTGCTGTTTGATAAAACGCTCGAGTGCTTGGGTGCTGTAGTCGTCTTTGATGATTTTTATAAGCTGCAAGATAATGATCTGGGCAGGCTCTTTGGAACCGATGATCTCGATCACCTCGGGGCGGTCGAGAAAATAGCCCTGAAAATAATCAAACCCCATATCCAAATAGGTTTGGTAGTCCTCTTTGGTTTCGATATTTTGTGCCAAAAGTTTCACGCGCGTGTCTTTAAACTTTGCCATCACTTTTTTCATGTTTTCGGGTTCGGAGAGCACGACGTCCATTTTCATAATGTCTATAAAATTAAACAAGCGTCGAAATTTGATGATCATCTCCGCACTCGAATCAAACCCCTCCAAACAAAGGCGAAATCCGCGTTTGCGGTATTGGATGATTTTAGAAACCACCTTATCGTCAAGGTTGATCGTATCGAGAATGTTTAAAACAAATCTGTCTTTGTCCAAAACGTCCAAAATCCCTTTCTGAAGCACCTCTTCGTTGACGTTGATAAACGCCAGTGTTTTGGGTAAAAGAATCTTGTCAAGCTCTTTGGAGGTGATAGAGCTGATAATAAGCTGCGAAGTCCCTTTAACGCTACATGCCAAGCCCGTTTCATTCTCCTCGTCATCCTTAAATACCAACTCGTAGGCAAAAAGCTGGTTTTTACTGTCGAAGATTTTTTGTTTTGAGATATGGATGATATTCATGGCATGTTCCTTGCTGTTTGAAGAATTATAGCATTGAAACACGCGAATCGAAACGCTCACTTAGTTTCCTCTTAACTCCCAAATGGTATAATCGCGCCACTATTTTAACTTTCAAGGTTCATCCATGGGACAAACTATCACTGAAAAAATCTTCTCCGAACACGTCGGTAAGCCCGTTTTTGCTGGAGAGATTATCCGCTGTAACATCGACATGGTTATCGGAAACGACATCACGACCCCTATCTCTATCAAAGC
>JAQUCZ010000260.1 GCA_028685945.1 Sulfurimonadaceae bacterium
ATGAAAGCAAAAACTTTCTCAAGCGGCGAGCATAAAAAGATGCCGCAACTTGTCTTAACCCAAAGCGGTTTTGAGAAAAAGGCGCTCTTTGGCGCGAAACAGATTAAGGGAACGGTGCTTAATCTTATCCACGGAGCCGACGGGGAAGACGGTACGATCGCCGCACTTTTGGATTTTTATTCTATCAAATATATCGGTCCGCGTATCGATGCAAGCGTATTTTCTTACGATAAACGCTACACGAAATACCTTTGCGAGGCTATCGGGGTAAAAACGCTTCCTTACGAGGTGCTTCGCACAAGCGAACACAAAAATCTCCAAACCGCCTACCCACTCATTATCAAGCCTGCACGTCTTGGAAGTTCGATCGGGGTGAGCATCGTCAAAGAGGAGAGCGAACTCGATTATGCACTCGATGTCGCCTACGAGTTTGACAAAAGCGTGATCGTAGAACCCTTTATAAACGGGGTCAAAGAGTATAACCTTGCGGGGTGTATGATCGGCGGCAAGATGGTGTTTTCTATCGTCGAAGAGCCGCAAAAGAACGAGTTTTTGGATTTTGAGAAAAAATATATGGATTTTGCGCGAAGCGAGCAGGTTTTAAAAGCGGAGCTTTCGGATGCACTCGTAAAAAAACTCAAAGCAAATTTTGAAAAAATCTACAAAGGGCTTTTTGAGGGCGCATTGATCCGTTGTGATTTTTTCGTGATAGAAAACGAGGTGTATCTCAACGAGATCAATCCGATCCCGGGTTCCATGGCAAACTACCTTTTTGAGGATTTTAAAGGGGTGATCGAAAAACTTGCCGCTTCGCTGCCCCAATCAAAACGCCCACGCGTAAAATACGAGTATATCCATTCGATCTCCAAGGCAAAAGGGAAGTAATGGCGCTCAAGTCGATACAGTACCGACACCATACGCTCGATATAAGCTACGAGATCCTTAACCCACATGCCAAGGTCGATCTGATCGTACTTCACGGCTGGGGAAGCAGCAAAATGCTTATGAAACAGGCGTTTGGCTCGACTATGGAGAGTTTTAGACATATCTACATCGATCTTCCCGGATTTGGAAATTCCACCTGTAACATGCCTCTTAATACAAACGACGTCACCCGCATCGTCGAACTTTTGATGATAGAGCTTAATGCCCAAAAAGATATTATCGTAGGGCACTCTTACGGGGGCAAGGTCGCAACCCTTTTAAACCCTCAGGTTCTTGTTTTGCTCTCAAGTGCGGGGATCGTTACTCCCAAACCTTTCAAAATCAAAGCGAAGATTTTTCTTTTTAAGCTTTTAAAATTTTTAGGGTTTGCAAAACTGCGCAGTTTGTTCGTAGCCGAAGATGCCAAAGCGCTGAGCGAACCGATGTACCAAACTTTTAAAAACGTGGTGAACGAAGATTTTTCAAACGAATTTGCCGCATTTAGCGGTAAAGCACTTTTGTGCTGGGGCGAGAGCGACACCGCCACGCCGCTTAGTTCGGGAAAAAAGATAGAAGAACTGATGAAAGACTCTAAACTCGTGGTTTATAAAGGGGATCATTACTTTTTTCTCCAACATGCCAAGGATGTCGCCAAAAATATCGAAGAGACTTTTTTAAAAACGTTGGAGCACTAGATGGAAAATTATGAACTTTTTGTCGCATTCGTGACCAATATACTTTTTGTAACGGCGCTTGGGTGGTACCTTATTACCAACTTACAGTGGTACGACTATAAACTCTCCCGCGTGATCTTTAAACACCACAAACCCCATTGGCATGTGATCTATTTTTTGATCCCGTTTATCGCATACTATACGACGGGCAAGTTTTTCGTGATCTTTTTTCTTTTCGCGGTTTTGCCCGCTCTTTTTATTTGGCATAAAAGACTCGATAAAAAGCTCATACTTACATGGAGAGTAAAGCGGTTTTTGATCCTTTTGGTCTCGCTTGTTTTTTTCCAGAACTTTTTATGTACCCTCAAAGAGGCATGTGAAGTTTACGGCGTTTTTATGCCTTTGGCGATAGCATATATAGGGAGCTACATCATCGAGAAGTTCTTGTTTGCGGCGTTTCAAAAAGAGGCAAAAAAGAAACTTCGCGCCATGAAAAACCTTCAAATCGTGGCGATTACGGGGAGCTACGGCAAAACGAGCATTAAAAATTTCACAGCGCAGATACTCTCCAAAAAATTCAAAGTCTATGCAACCCCCCGAAGCGTCAATACCATCGGCGGCATCGTCGCCGACGTCAATAACGCTTTGCCCGAAGATACCCAGATATACGTCGCCGAGGCGGGGGCAAGAGAGCAGGGGGATATCTATACCATCACCACCTTTTTAGAGCCCCAAAAAGTGGTCGTTGGGAAAGTGGGGCTTGCGCACGTGGAGTATTTTAAAACGCTCCAAAATATTATCGCAACCAAACTCGAAATTATGCAGTCGCCGCGTCTTGAAAAAGCTTATATTCATAACTCGGTGACCGATGAACCCCATCCGAAGGTGACTTTTTTCGGCTCGGAGGTTACAAACGTCGAAGCGACTTTGGAGGGGACGAAATTTACGCTCGAACTTGAGG
>JAQUCZ010000261.1 GCA_028685945.1 Sulfurimonadaceae bacterium
CGCCCTTCGTATGTTCTTGGCGGTCGCGGGATGCGTATCGTTTATTCGGAAGACGAATTGCGCCAATATATGGACGTTGCAGTTTCGGTGAGTAACGACGCGCCCGTACTTATCGACAAGTTCCTCGACCAAGCAACCGAGCTTGACGTCGATGCGATTTGTGACGGCAAAGAGGTGTATATCGGCTCCGTTATGCAGCACATCGAAGAGGCAGGTATCCACTCGGGAGACAGTGCATGTTCACTCCCTCCGATGAATCTTTCTCAAGAGATGATTGCACAAGTAGAGCAGCAAACAAAAACGATTGCACTCGGTCTAGGAGTCGTAGGACTTATGAACGTCCAGTACGCGATCTACCAAAACGAAATCTACCTTATCGAGGTAAACCCGAGAGCTTCCCGTACGGTTCCATTCGTTTCCAAAGCGACGGGTATGCCGCTGGCAAAAGTGGCTACGCGCGTTATGATGGGGGAGAGCTTAAGAAGTTCTTTGGCATATTACGACCGTTACAAAATCGTGACGGAAGAGAACGGATTGTTAAAACCGCTTCTTAAAAATCACGTTTCGGTTAAAGAAGCGGTATTTCCGTTCCATAAACTTTACGGTGCCGATTTGGTACTAAGCCCCGAGATGAAATCGACGGGTGAAGTTATGGGGATCAGCTCCAATTTCGGCGTGAGCTTTGCCAAAGCGCAGATCGCAGCGGGCAACAGAATCCCGACGGGGGGAACGTGTTTCCTCTCTTTTATCGACATGGATAAAAAACACGCACCCGAGATCGCGCGCGGACTTCATAAAAACGGGTTTAAACTCGTGGCTACCAAAGGAACGCAGGCGGTTATCGAAGCGGCTGGGATCCCGTGCGAGCGTGTATTTAAAATTTCCGAAGGGCGTCCGAATATCGAAGACAGCATGAAAAACGACGAGATTGCTATGGCGATCAACACCTCCGACAACAACACCTCTAAAAAAGATGCCGTGGTGATCCGTCAAGAGGTTCTCAAACGCAATATTCCGTATTTTACGACTTTAAGCGCTGCTAGAGCCGCTATTTTAGCACTTGAAGAGAAGGGTGAAGACTCATGGATGAGTGCAACGGCGCTTCAAGATTTCCTAGCGTAAGCTTGGAAGTCATCCTCACCCAAACCGACACCACCGTCGGTTTTTTATCTCAAAATTCCCAAAAACTCTACGATATAAAATCACGCGTTGCAACCAAACCTTTTTTGAAAGTGTACGGGAATTTCCGACTTTTTCTCTCCCATAAAAACCGAGTGCCGCATGCCATGAGATCGCAGGTGCGCCGCGCAAAAAAAACGACGTTCATCGTTAAAAACAGAGCTTTTCGCGTTGCGCGCGTACCGCTTGATTCTTCCGTTTTGCGCAAGAACGACTGGAGTTTTTCTACATCCGCCAACGAGTCGGGAAAACATTTCGATCGGGAGTTTTGCGAAGCCAAAGCGGACGTAGTGATCGAGGGGGCGCAGAGGCTGTGCGAGAGAGAATCCTCCAAGCTGATTAAACTCTCCCAAACCAAAAAAAAGAGGTTGCGATGAGTACGTTTGTTTTTGCACTGCTTAGCGGTATGTTTGTAACGTTTATTTTCGATTTTTTCGTTGTTTTAGGGCTGAAGCTTAATTATATCAACGTTTACGAAATCGACGTTTATTACAATGCGTTTTTTGCGGATACGCAAAATATATGGGTCTTTGGAATAGGGACTCTGTTTTTCGGCTATTTTACGATTTACTCTAAATGTGTAAAATGCAACGTTTTAATTTTGGCAACCTCGTTTCTTCTCTCTTTGTCGGTGCTTTTGGATGATGTCGGCACCCTGTTGGGGGAAAAGATTTTTATGGATAAAAACGTCGTGTTGCAAAGTAAAAAATATACCTACAAAGGCGACATAATTTACGAGGGACGTAAAGAGATCACCTTTTTCGATCATGAACTTCAAAAGATAGTAACACTTCATAAAAAGGATTTAAACCCATGAAACATATAACAAGTTTGGCAAGCGGCGTGGCACTCGGGAGTGCAGGGATTGCGATGATGAGTATTTTAAGCGGATGCGAATCGGCGCAGGAGCAGCAACAGGCACAAAACAAATTTTTGGTGATTGAACAACAAGAAAACGGCAAATATGTCGTCATAGAAGAGATGCCTACCGAGGGATCTAGCCGTGCGATCATCCGTGAGAGAGACGAGTTCGGCAACATCAAAGAGCGTTTTATGAACGAAGATGAGATGCGCGCCCTTGCAGAGCAAGAGTACAAAAAAGTGCAAGAGGGTACGAGCGAGACGGTACAAAGCAATGATACGAGTGCGGGTATGGGGCTTGGAGGAACCATTTTGGCAGCGGCGGCGGGAGCTTTGATGGGAAATATGATCGCCAATGCGCTGATGAACAACAAAAACTTTGCAAACAACGCGGCAAACGCCAATAGAAGCTCTTACTCGCGTTCGGCAACGCCAAGCTCTTCAACGTCAAAATCCTACACGGGAAAAAGCTACTTCGGTTCGGGCAGCTCCAAGTCCCCTTCATCCACTTCAAGCT
>JAQUCZ010000262.1 GCA_028685945.1 Sulfurimonadaceae bacterium
CCCGTATGGATCGTTTTATTCGTGATCGTTGCGATTTTTACGGAGATGGTCGGTGTGCTTGCAGTGACGCTTCAAAGGGAGAGGGCGTATGACGGTCCTATTGGAAAAAGCGACCGCGCGTTTGTGATGGGAGCCCTCTCTTTGGCTATGGCATGCGGTTTTGAACATTTTACGAGCATCAACCTTATTATAGTTGCGGCAACGTTTCTTGGCATGTGGACGGTTGTGCGCCGCGGGAAAAAGGCTTTGGCATGTTAGAGGCGTTATTTGGGCTCTTTAGCGGAAAAACGGGAATCTTTCTCGGCGTGATTTTCGCCCTTCTTAGTTTTGCGAGCGTCGCAGTTCACGGCGTAATGCGTCATAAAAGTTCCAAAGAGCTGAAAGATCGCGTCAATTCGTGGTGGATCATCGTCTTGGCGTTCGTGATAGGTGCGATGCTCAATACCACCGTTGCGATGTTTTTCTTCGGGCTTATCAGCTACCTTGCACTCAAAGAGTATTTCTCTTTAATCCCCACCCGTCTTACCGATCGACGCATCATTTTTTACGCGTATATAGCGATCGTTTTTCAGTACTATTTCGCGGCAATCGAATGGTACGGGATGTTTATTATTTGGATCCCCGTTTTCCTTTTTCTTTTTCTTCCGTTTCGTCAGGTGCTTATCGGCGATACCAAAGGTTTTTTAGAAAATACGAGCCGCGTGCAGTGGGGACTGATGATGTTTGTTTTCGGTCTAAGCCACCTTGCTTATATGATTACCCTCTCTCCCGTAAAGGAAAACGGCTCGGGGGGCGTTGAGTTTGTGCTCTATCTCATTCTTTTAACCCAGCTCAACGATATTTTGCAGTATCTTTGGGGAAAATCGATCGGCAAAAGAAAAATCATCCCTAAAGTAAGCCCTAACAAAACCGTCGAGGGGTTTTTGGGCGCGTTTTTTACCGTTTCGCTTTTGGCGGTAGCTTTCTCTTCGCTAACCCCCTTCGCATGGTATGAAGCGCTTTTTGCGGGGATGCTTATCAGTGCGGCTGGGTTTATCGGCGACGTGGTGATCTCGATGGTCAAACGCGATATCGGGGTAAAAGACTCGGGCAATTTGCTTCCGGGACACGGCGGTATTTTAGATCGGATCGACAGCTTGACCTACACCGCACCTTTGTTTTTTCACTACCTTAACTATCTTTATTATTAGGAGAGGCGATGCTTAAAAAAATGTTTTTCCTTTTTTTCGTGCGCCCTTTGGTGCTTCTCATCAGCGGCGTTTACGTTCGCAACAAAAATTTTCTCCCTTTGGAGGGACCTTGCATCATAGTTGCCAATCATAACAGCCATCTCGATACACTCGTGCTTTTGAGCCTCTTTCCCGTTGCAATCGTTCATAAAGTGCGCCCTGTAGCGGCGGTGGACTATTTTATGCAAAATCCCTTGATGCGATGGTTTTCCCAAAACTGTATCGGCATTATCCCCTTGCAACGCAAACCCGATAAAAAAAACGGTCACCCTTTGCAAAGGGTGTACGATGCGCTGCATAGAAAAGAGATCGTGATCCTTTTTCCCGAAGGAAGCCGCGGTGAGCCTGAAGCGATCCAACCTTTTAAAAACGGCATAACCCATTTGGCAAAAGAGTTTTCCCACGTGCCGGTTATCCCCGTAGCGCTTTATGGCGCAGGGAAAAGTTTGCCTAAAGGGGAGGCGTTATTCGTTCCTTTCGTGATCGACGTTATCGTATCGCCCCCGCTTTTTTACGATGTAACGAACGAAAAAGATTTTAGCGCCATGCTTCAAGAGCAGATTGAAGAGACGATCAAAAAAGAGAAACAAAAAGAGAGCGCATGAAGACGATAGATATCCACACCCACCTTTTAAGCAGCGACGTAAAGTTTGAGCGTTTTTACGATAAATTGGCAATACGCTTCTTCGGTAAAAAATTCGGCATCGATCCCAAAGAGATTTTACAAAACCCCTACGAAGCGTATACGAATGCGCTTCTAACGTCGGTGCGCAACTCGGAACATATAGAGAAAATCGTGCTTTTCGGCGTCGATGCGCGCGTTGACGATACAGGCAAAGAGTTGCACAAAGATATTACCGTATGTGCATCCAACGACGATCTGCTGAGACTTTACGAGCAAAACAGCGACTGCATCGTCCCGTTTTTTTCGATCAATCCGCAGCGTCCCGATGCGCCGGAGCTTATAGACAAATATGTCGCACACGGTTTTGCGGGGGGGGAAATTTTTGCAAAATTACTGGAACGTCGATACAAACCAAGAGCGCTACAGAGCCTACTTTGAAAAAATGGCGGTATATGATCTGCCTTTGATTATCCACGTGGGAAGCGAGAGCAGCGTGCACTCTTTTGCGGCATGCGAATCGATCGAAATGCTTCGTTTGCCCCTAGAGTGCGGCGTGAAAGTGATCTGCGCACATATGGCGCTGAGTTACGAGCCCAAACGCATTTTTCGGGCACTTTCCAAAAAAGAGAAACATTTTAACCGTGAGTATTTCGAGCTTTTAGAGATGCTTGAGAACTATCCCAATTTGTACGCGGATATCTCC
>JAQUCZ010000018.1 GCA_028685945.1 Sulfurimonadaceae bacterium
ATCTTGTCGGCATACGCTTTTGCGACACCCGCCGCAATCGTACCCACTCCCAAAGCCGAAACAAGTTTCACCGAAACCGTGGCATGTGGATTGACCTGTTTCATATCGAAAATAAGCTGTGCCAAATCCTCGATCGAGTAGATGTCGTGGTGCGGCGGCGGTGAAATAAGAGTAACACCCGGTACCGTATGACGCAGTTTTCCGATAAGCGCGGTTACTTTATGCCCCGGAAGTTGTCCCCCCTCACCCGGTTTTGCACCTTGGGCTACTTTGATCTGAATCTCCTCTGCCGAACGCAAATAGGCAGGGGTAACGCCGAAACGTCCCGAAGCAACCTGTTTGATTTTAGAGTTTCTCTCGTTACCGAAACGCTCGGAATCTTCTCCACCCTCACCCGAGTTGGATTGCCCCCCTAAACGGTTCATCGCAACCGCCAACGTCTCGTGCGCCTCGGGGCTGATAGAACCAAGACTCATCGCAGCCGTAGCAAAACGCTTAAAGATCGCCTCTTTAGGTTCTACTTCGGAGATATCGATCGGTTTTCTGTCCGATTTGAGTTCAAAGAAATCGCGGATAAATTTGAGTCCGCGTTTGTTGACGATGCTTTTGAGTTTTTCAAAATCTTTTTTCTCGCCGCTTCTTGAGAACGCGTGGATGGCATGTATCACGTCGGGAGCGAAATCGTGGTGTTCCCCTCCGTTGTAAAACTTGTAATACCCTCCGATGTTAAGAGGGAATACTTTGTTAAACCCGTCTTCGCTAAACGCCGCTTTATGGAATTTTGTAATACGCTCGTCGATATCGCTGTAGCAAAGTCCGCTAAGCGCACAATGGGAGCTTTCAAAACACTCGCCGACCACTTTTTTGCTCAGACCCATAACGTCAAAGAGTCCCGAATTGCGGTACGAAGCGATCGTAGCGATCCCCATTTTCGACATAATTTTCAAAAGTCCGCTGTTGAGTGCGGTATGGACTTGTTTCAACGCTTCGTTGCAGTCGATTTTTACTACTTTTGAAGTTTGCACCTGCTCGACCACCGTTGCAAACAAAAGGTTCGGATACACAGCACTCGCACCGTACCCCAAAAGAACCGCAACGCCATGGGAGTCAAACACCTCTCCCGTTACACACACCATCGAAACCAAATGGCGCACTTTTGCAGCTAAGAGCGCAAAATTTAAGCGCCCCACTACCATTGCCATAGGGATAACTTTTTTGGTTTTGGAGAATTCGTAATCGTCAAGAATTACGACGCGTACCCCTTGATTTTTTACGGCATCGACCACTTTTGCGACAAGAGCGCTCAAAGAGCTTTCAAGGTCGGCACTATATGCCGTCGAAAATGTCTCGTTACGGTAAAACGACTGGTAGCGCGGCGATTTCGGGTCTCCGAACGACTTGAGCACTTTGAGTTTTTCAAGCGTTATAATCGGCGAAATCGATTTAAGACGGTGCGCATGCGACGGAATTTCGTCTAGCATGTTGTGTACTTCACCGAACCCCGTGTTTAAGCTCATAACAACTTTTTCGCGGATCGGGTCGATCGGCGGGTTGGTTACTTGTGCAAACTTTTGTTTGAAAAAGTCCGAAAAAGAGCGTTGCTTATCGGAAAATGCCGCAAGAGGGGTATCGTCCCCCATAGAACCGACCGCTTCTTTGCCCTCTTTGAGCATCGGTTCGATCACCTGCTCTTTAACCTCGTGGGTAAAATTGAAGAATCTTTGTCTTTGCAGCAACTCCTCTTTTTTAAATTCACAATTGGAGCGGTACGGCTCTTCGATATGCTCTTGAAGGTAGATCATATGCTCGTTTAGCCATTTCATGTACGGATTGGAGCTTTTGAGATAATCGTCTATCTGATCGCTTTTTAAGATTTTGCCGAATTTTAGATCGAGTCCGAGCATCTCTCCCGACTGCAGACGTCCGCGCTCTTTGATATTTTCTTCGGGGATATCGACGACGCCGTATTCGCTGGCGATAAGAAGCGTATCGTCGTGCGTAATAATATATTTCGATGGACGCAGACCGTTTCTATCGAGTACACACCCTACATAACGCCCATCCGTTACCGAGAATGCCGCAGGTCCGTCCCATGCCTCAAACACCGTCGAATGGTACTCGTAAAACGCACGAAGTTCGGGATCCATATGGGGTGCATTTTGCCACGCCGAAGGGATCACGGCGCGCACCGCTTTGAAAAAGTCCATCCCGTTGATGATCAAAAACTCAAAAAAGTTGTCCGCACTTGCACTGTCCGAAGCGTTTACTTGTAAAATAGGGAGGATTCTTTGGATCTCTTCGGGGGTAAACACCTCGCTTTTGATCGATTCCGATTTGATTGCTACGTTGATGCGGTTCCCTTCAACCGAGTTGATCTCCCCGTTGTGTGCCACGGCGCGAAACGGCTGTGCCAAACGCCATTCGGGAAGGGTATTGGTAGAGAATCTTTGGTGAAAGAGCGCAAAAGAGATTTTGAAGTTTTCGTTTTGCAAATCTTTATAAAACTCTTTGATATGCGTAGGCATCACGAGCCCTTTGTACGAAAGCACTTTGGAACTCATAGAAGCGATATAAAAATCTTTGTCGTGAACGAGTTTATGTTCGGTCTCTTTGCGCGAGAGGTACAAAAGCGCATCGAAACGGTTGGTTGCCATAATAGAGTTGGGGATAATAAAAAGCTGCACGATGCTCGGCAAAGAGGCTATCGCCTGATCTCCGAGCGCGTTGATGTCGATCGGCACGTCGCGGCGCAATACCACTTTAAGGTCGTTGCCCAAACACACCTCTTCAAGCACGTCAAGATGTTTTTTATCTTTTGTAAAGACACATGCCACGGCAAACTGTTTTGAGAGTTCCACCCCTTGTTTGAGTGCTTCGGCACGCACGAAATCTTCGGGCATAGAAAGAAGCAAACCGCTCCCGTCTCCCGTTTTCCCGTCTGCGGCGATCGCACCGCGGTGCATCATACGCTCGAGTGCCGTTACCGCATCGTCCAATACTTTGTGGGATGCTTTATTTTTGATATTGGCGATGAGACCAAAACCGCAGTTATCTTTAAACGATCGTAATAAATCATGATGTGCAACCATTTTCGCTCCTTCATTTTCTCAATAGAGTATGATGAAAATCATGCTACTATTTTGATCCTCCGATTCTTTTTTCAAAAACCGAAGGAAATTTCATCTATTTTTTGAAATTTAATCTCTTTTTAAACAAAGATAGCTTATTTAGAGAAAAAGTATGTGGATTATAATATTTCAATCTTTAAAAGTTCATTATATAAGCAAAATTTGAACAAATTTATTTTTTCGTGAGTCATTAAGAAGCAGGTAAAAGCAGAATGCAAGGGTTTATCGTCAATCTCAATAAAGTAAAAGAGGAAGACTTAATCGTCACCATAGTATCAAGGAGTAGCTTAGATACTCTTTATAGATTTTACGGTGCGCGCCACGGCGTCATCAATATCGGGTTTAAAATAGACTACGAAAAAGAATCTTCGGGCAAATCGACTATCGGTCGCCTTAAAGACGTGATCCATATCGGGTATAAATGGATCAACGACTATAAACTATTGAGACTTTGGCAGGATTTTAGCGCGCTTTTTTACAAGCACCTCAAAGAGCTTGAGGAGCTTGATAGTTTTTATTTCGATCTTTTGGAAGAAGCTTCTCTGCGTTGGGGGAAGCAAAATCCCAAACGGGTGGCTATCGAGTCGTACGTCAAGCTTCTCGAACATGAGGGGCGGCTGCATAAAGAGACATTTTGTTTTTTATGTTCCCAAAAACTTGAGAACGAAATCTCTTTTATCCGTGCATATCTTCCGACACATCCGCGGTGTGCACGCGACATAGCTTTTAATAAAAAAGGTATCGAGGAGCTTTTTACAAACCGATCCACCCTTTTTTTTAGCGATAAAGAGGTGGAACGTCTTTGGCAGATTTTGTTGGAGGGGCTTTAAAAAACTCTTGGCATGTAAAAAAATCTATGCAAGAAGCTCTTGAAGATAAAGCTTGGAGTTGGTGGGCATAGAGAGCAAGCCCGAGAGCGTTTTGCTTGCCGAAGCGGAATCCTCCTGCATTTGGGTAGCAAACTCTTTTTTCATCTCCGCAAAAAGTTCGAGCCGATAGCTTTCGGTAAGATTTTTTATTTTTGCAATCGAAGCGGGCGCATACCCCATCTGTTCCAAAAGACGCATCTCAAACTCTTTTACCATCTTTACGATTTTTTCGGTGCTCAGTTCTGCGGAACTCTCCTCTTGCGTCCGATTCGTTTCCTCTTTTTCTAAAGTTTTTGCTGCTTGAAGCGGCTGCATCGTGTCGTTTTGGGGTATTGCCACGTCGTTTTGCGATTCGTTTTTTTGTTTGTTTTGAAATAAAGTGCTCTCATACAATCCCGAAGTATGGGTTGCGCCTACCGTCATGCCTATCCCTTTTGGCTGTTTTTCTTCCGATTTAGCACGATCTATTCCATATTTATACTCAGTTTCCTTTTAGAGAGAAAAAACTACAATCTAGCCATGAATGATTTAACATTTGAAACTTACCTTTTTGCATTTGCTCTTACCCTTTTTGCAGGGCTTTCCACCTCGATCGGTGCCGTGATCGCTTTTTTTTCCAAAACCAAAAACACCCTTTTTCTCTCTATGGGGCTCGGGTTTTCCGCAGGGGTGATGGTGTATGTCTCGTTTGTAGAGATTTTATTCAAATCCAAAGACTCCTTTATAACCCTTACGAACGATCCTTTTAAAGGGGAGCTTTTTGCTTTGCTTGCATTTTTTTGCGGCATAGCCCTGAGTGCGCTGATCGATCGCCTCGTGCCCCAAGACGTCAACCCCCACGAACCAAAAACCCAAAACCAGCTCCAAGAGCTTAAACCCTCTAACGACAGTTCCTTTTTACATGCCTCGTCACTGCGTCGTACTGGTATTTTTACCGCTCTTGCCATCGGAATACACAATTTTCCCGAAGGGTTTGCTACCTTTGTTGCCGCACTCGACAATCCGACCATCGGAATTAGCATCGCCGTAGCGATCGCTTTACACAACATCCCCGAAGGGATGGCGGTTTCTCTGCCGATCTACCATGCCACGGGGGATAAAAAAAGTGCCTTTTGGTACGCAACCCTTTCGGGCTTTGCAGAACCTATCGGCGCGCTTTTGGGATTTTTTCTGCTGCTTCCGTTTATGGGGGAAGCAACCTTGGGGATCACCTTCGGAATGGTAGCGGGGATTATGATCTATATCAGTTTTGACGAGCTTTTGCCTGCGGCAAGGGTTTACGGCAACGCCCACACCACCATAGGCGGGATCACCCTTGGCATGTTGGTGATGGCGGCAAGCCTTTTGGGACTTAAATTTTTCGCTTAAAAAAACTCTATATCCTCTTCGGGCATTTCGGCTTGGGTGAGGCTTAGTTCCAGTTGCAGACACGAGCTAAAGAGCGAAGCGTCGAGATAGTGGATATCTTGCGCAATTTTGTCTTGAAAAATAGTCGTGCGCCAACTCGTCAAACTCCTGCATCAGCTTGATCGTATGGGCATACTTCTCAAGCAGCATCGTGATCTCCAAAAGATTCGCCCGCGAAGACTCTTCGCAAAAAATCTCGAAACGTTCGCGCATCTCCAAAAGCAGATCTTTAAGCTCGTGCACCGTCTCATCCATAGAAGCAACAAACTCTTTGGCACTCACGGGTTCGAGATGGCTTTTACGTAAAAGCGCTATCTCTTCGTAGTCGCATTTTCTCTGCGCCTCTTTTTTCGAAGGCAACTCTTGCATCTCTTTTGGCACTTCGGCTCGCGGTTGCGGCGGCGGTGTTTTCTTTTTGTACTTGGTTGTGATGATAAAATCTTCCAAACGCTGCGAATAGTTTTCTATTTTAAGCCTTTGGTACTCAAGCATCGTCACGTCTTCAAAAAGGTAGATAACACTGGGAAACTCCTCGGTTGCAAAACATATCTCTTTTTGAGACACCTGATAGATTTTACGCCCGTTTTGGTGCAAAGAGATTCTGTATTTCGTCGTATTCTCCTCTTGGGGCGATGTACCTATAAGGGTGGTTACAAACCCCTCTTTGGAATCAAGGAGCGTATCAAACACAAGCGGCTTGGCAAGCACCTCCCCCAGTTTTTCCCCCACCATCTGCTCGAACGCTTCGTTGACGTAGCGTACATTCCCCTCTTGCAGCACCAAAAGGGGCGCACTTAAAATATTCGCCATCTCCGAAAGTACCGCTTGGGTATTTTTTCGTAATTCTTGGGTTTGGAGCTTTTGTCGGTACTCCTCCGCCATTGCGCGGTTTTCAAGTCGCTGCGCCATCTGTACGAGCGCATCGATCACCGCTTCTATAGAGAGAGGCTTTTTTATGTACTTATCGACGCCGATATCGATCGAATCGATCAGCGAATGTTCATCCCCGAATGCCGTTTCGACGATAATGGGCACCTCTTGATCGTTTTGGCGTATCTGCCAGCTCATATCCAGCCCGTTCATATGAGGCATACCGATGTCGGTGATGACGATGTCGGGTTTGTTTTGCAAAAACATCTCAAGCCCCTCCATCCCGTCTTGCGCGACATACACCTCTTTACAAAATTTTGCACACACTTTGTGCAGCATCTCGCGTATGGGCTCCTCATCCTCTACTAACAAAAGGGTGATTTTGGCGAGGAGTTCCTCCTCTCTTTTGGTTCTTTGTTGCATCTTTACCCCTCGTATAAAGATATAGACAACAAAAACTTTCTCCCTTGGATCAAAAGCGAGGCGCTTCGATACGGCGTAGCCAAAAGGCTCATTATCGAGATTGTCGAATCGGAATATTTGGAGAGCTTCGAGCTGGTGGTGCGTTTTATCAACTCTTTGCGAGAAATAGGCGTGCGCTTTGCGATAGACGATTTTGGAAGTGCTTATTCCAATTTCACCTATCTGCTTAAACTCAAACCCGATTTTTTAAAAATAGACGGCTCGCTTATCAAAGATATAGACAAAAACAAAGAATCGGTCGCAATCGTCAAAGCGATCAACAGTTTTGCGCAAGATTTAAACATCCAAACCATAGCGGAGTTTATCCATTCCAAAGAGGTGTACGACAAAGCACATGCCATAGGGGTAGATTGCTTTCAGGGCTACTACATCGGAAAACCGACTCCGCAAATCGAGGCTATCTATGTCTAATTTACATAAACTTCAAGAGTATGAAAAAGCGATCGAGAGTAATTTTTTGATATCCAAAACGGATATTCACGGGTTAATCACATATGTGAACAAGAACTTTTGTGATTCGTTAGGCTACATGCCAAGGGAGCTTCTCGGACAAAACTATGCGTTTTTACTCCACAAAGATGCCCAAAAAGAGGAGCTTACCCCTCTGCATGCGGCACTCGATGCCAAACAAACCTACAAAAAACTTTTCAAATTCCAAACCAAAAATAAAACGACTATCTACCACAATACGGTTCTCATCCCCATCCCCAACGAAAAAAAGAAGATCGTGGAATTTTTGGCTATCGGGTACGACGCAACCATAGAGATCCAAATGATGCAAGCCCTCAACAAAACGATGCAATCGCTCCTGCATAAAGAGCAGCTTTTGATGCACCAGTCAAAACTCAGCCACATGTCGGAGATGATCGGCATGATCGCCCACCAATGGCGCCAACCCCTCGCCGCCATATCCGCCACGACGATCGATCTTGATATCAAACTTGCCCTAAACAACTTCGACGAGGAACATTTTTCCAAAAAATTTAAAAATATCACCGATTACACCGAGTTTCTCTCTAAAACTATCGACGATTTCAAAAATTTCTTCGCCGTCGATGCCAACGAAGAGGTGACCACGTTTGAAAAAATCGTCCGATCGGTACTGAGCCTTATGGACGTTTCGCTGCGCAACAGAATGATCGGGCTTTCGCTCGATCTCGAACATGCCAAGCCGATCAAAGTGTTTAGTGCAGAGGTGCAGCAGATCGTTTTGGGTGCTTTAAAAACATTCGAAGAGGAGCTCACTCTTCATAAAACAAAAAATCCTCTTATCACCCTTCTTGCATATTCCGAAGGTTCGAACGAATATTTGGAAATAGTTGCAAAAGAAGAACTCAAACAACTCAAAGAGATCGCCTCCAAGCTACGGGTTTTGTACGTAGAGGACAACCCCCATACGCGCGAAGCGACGGTAGGGCTTTTTCAAAATTTTTTCGAGACGCTTTTTATCGCTTCCGACGGTGAAGAGGCGCTGGAGATGTTTCAAACGAAAAAGGTGGATCTCATATTTACCGATATCTGCATCCCATGCCTTAACGGCATCGAGCTTATCAAACGCATACGCGAAGAGGACGGTGCAATTCCCATCGTAGTTCTCTCGGCGTACAACGACAGCAAGTATCTCGTCGAAGCGATCAGCCTCAACGTAGACGGCTACATCATCAAACCGATCAACCTCACGAAGTTTTTGGCAATACTCAAAAAAACGGTACTCAAATACCGCCTTGCCAAACAAGAACAAGAGACCTCGCTTCTCTACAAACGCCTAGGGGAATCGACCAAATTCGCTTCGGCGATCCAACATTCGCTGATTCCGCCCGCGCCGTCTTGATGGTGATCGACTGTACGGGGCACGGCGTACACGGCGCATTTTTAACAATGCTTTGCGAGGTGATTTACCGCCAAATCGTGGGGAAAATATCAAGCAGAAACTTTGACGAACTCGAACCCTCCGATATCCTCAACGAATTTAACCGCGCCCTTATAGAGGTGTTTTATGCGCGCAGCTCGAATGCCATAGAGGGCAAAGGGTTCGATGCGAAGGTTTTACTGCTCTGCAAAAAGGAGGAGACGATCAAATTCAGCGGTGCGAAAAATCCTCTCTTTTTCTTAAAAAACGGCACACTCCATAAAATAGAGGAGGATAACTGCTCCGTAGGCTACAACGTCGAAAAAGATTTCAAATTCTCTTCAAAAAGCATAAAAATGACGAAAAATATCAAAATCTACCTAGCGACGGACGGTTTTTGGGATCAGCTAGACGGTACGAAAAAACTCCCTTTCGGGAAAAAAAGGTTTACAAAAATGATCCAAGAACACCATGGCATGTCGATGGATGCACAAAGACAAATCTATCTCGACACGCTCAAACACTACCAAGAAAAAAGCGGCATCACAAGGGTCGATGACGTAACCTTTGTAGGGATAACACTTTAGAGGAGCGCCTGTGCATACACAAAAAATCATCAAAACCATAGACGAATCCAAAATCTTGTTTATCTACAACGGTCTGCTTTACCAAGAGATGCTCGTAGCCGTAGCCTCTAAAGCAAAAAAAGAGTTGCTTTTACGCGAAACAAACGCTCAAAAGGTCAATAAAATTTACGAAAGCCTCATAGAGATGCTCCACAACGTCATCAGCTACTCCAAACAAAAGCATGAAATCTCTTCGGGCAAATTTGAAAGCAAAGGGAGCTGTATCATCGTAAAAAGCGACCTCAACGACGGGTACGGCGTCGTGTGCGTCAATACCATAGAACCGGCAAACGAAGGGGAGATCAAAAGAAGGATAGACACGATCAATGCACTCAACACCTCGCAGCGCAAAGAGTTTTTAAAAGAGCAGCTCAAAAAAATTGCTTCACCCGATACGCGCGGAGCGGGATTGGGCTTTTTTGAGATATCAAGAAGAAGCCATTTCCCTCTACGCTACGATTTTTTCACTCTTGAAAAAGAGAGATATTTTGCCATAGAAGCAATCATTTAAAAGGATACGCCATGAAAGCACTTACACTCCAACCTACCGAATACACGCCACAAATCATCCTCGATCCTATCAACTACCGTTTCGTATTTACGGGGGAATCCTACCCCGAAAACACCTTTGAGTTTTACGAGCCTATCCTCGAGTGGTTCCGAGATTTTTTGAGTCAAAAAAAAGATATGATCCTCGAGATGGAACTCACCTACCTCAACTCAAGCAGTCTCAAATCGTTTTACGATATTTTCGAATTTCTAAACGCACATGCCAAAGAATTCAACTCCCGCATCATCATCCAATGGATCTACGACGAAGAAAACGACATCGCCCTAGAGACGGGGCAAAATATGGATGAGGATTTTGAACATCTCACTTTTGAGTATCTTCAAAAGGAGTAAGCGATGAGCCAAGCAAGAATCGATGAGCTTACCAAGGAGGTCTACAAACTCCAAAAACAGCTCGCACGCATCATTGAACACAGCGATAAGCAAAGTGAGCGCCTTTTTATGATGCATAAAGAGCTTTATTCGTACAAAAACCATCTCCAAAAAAAGGTGCAGGAGGAGTTTGCCAAGGCAAGATAGAAAGAGAAGATGCTTTTTGAGCAATCCAAACTCGCTGCTATGGGAGAGATGATCAATGCTATCGCCCACCAGTGGAAACAGCCCGTATCAATCTTAAAAATGCAGATAGAGATGCTCGGCTACGATTTTGAATTTGACGAATTTGGCAAAAGCGATATCGAGACTTTTCAACACAACGCCAATACCCAGATTGCCCACATGCTCAACACCCTTGATGAATTTCGAAGTTTTTTTAAAACAAACAAAGACCAAAAAGAGTTCGACGTAAAAAAAACGATCGAGAGCGTTTTG
>JAQUCZ010000263.1 GCA_028685945.1 Sulfurimonadaceae bacterium
GCGATCAGCTCCCATGCCATGGACTTAGAGGCATGCGCACATGCCAAGCAAAACGTCGTTTTCTTCAACGAGCTTATCGGTTCTCAAGCAGCGATGGCAGACGCACTATTCGGAGATTTTCTCTCCCGTCTTGAAGCCTCCAAAGGGATCAAACGCAAAGGTTTTCACCCCGCAATCGCCATCCACTCCCCCTATTCGGTGCACCCCGTATTGATAAAAAAAGCGCTGGAGATTGTCAAAAAAGAGAATCTCCCCCTCACCGCCCATTTTATGGAAAGCCAAGCGGAGAGGGAGTGGCTCGATGCAAGTAAAGGGGATTTTGAGGAATTTTTCACCAAACTTCTCAAACAAACCGCTAACGTCAGTAACGCCGAGGAGTTTTTGGAACATTTCAAAAACACCCCCGCCCTTTTGACACATGCCACAAAAATAACCCGCGAAGAGCTGGATACAATGGCACATGCCAACCATACGCTCATCCATTGCCCCGTCTCCAACCGCCTTTTAGGCAACGGCGCACTCGATCTTCAAGCCCTTATAGAAAAAAACATCCCCTTTGTGTGTGCGACCGACGGGCTAAGCTCCAACTACAAACTCGATCTTTTCGAGGAGATGAAAATTGCGCTTTTTATCCATACCGCTCTTCCGATCCTCGATCTTGCCCGCCGCCTTTTGCGCAGCGTCACACTCGATGCCGCCAAGGCTTTAGGACTCAATACGGGAGCGATCGAAGCGGGAAAAAATGCCGACATGCTCGTTTTGGATTTAGAAGAGGAGCCAAACGAACAATTGGCGCTTCATTTAATACTCCATCGCTATAATATCTCCAAAATTTTCATAAACGGACAACTCGTAAAGGAACAATGACATGGAACTACTCAAAAAAATCTTCTCTCCCGTCGGATGGAGCATACGCTACATCCAAAACCACTTCAAAGCGATGCTTTTTCTGCTTTTGCTCGTACTGATTTTCGCCCCCTCCTCCGAAGAGGATCTTCATCCCAACAACCTTCAGTCAATCTCTTTGCTCGGTCCTATATTTGAGGTTTCCGAGGTGCTTGCACAGATACAAGATGCAGAAGAAAACGATGCGATCAAAGGGGTACTTTTTATCGTCGATTCTCCGGGCGGAGCCGTGGCTCCTTCCATTGAGATCGCCATGGCAATCAAACGTCTTAAAGAGAAAAAGCCCGTCGTGGTGTATGCCAGCGGCACTTTTGCCAGCGGCGGCTATTACGCTTCTATCTGGGCGGATGAGATTATCGCCAATCCGGGGGCGATGGTAGGAAGCATCGGGGTGATTATGCAGGGTGCAAATATGAGCGAACTGATGGAAAAAATCGGGATCGCTACCCAAACGGTACAAGCAGGAAAATATAAACAAGTGGGGACGGCGGACAGGGCTTGGACCGACGATGAGATCAAAGAGCTCAACAAGGTGATCCAAGGCACCTACGATATGTTCACAAAAGACGTAGCCCAAGCCAGAGGGCTTGATTATGCAAAACGCGATTTTTATGCCAATGCGCATATCTTTACCGCCGCACAAGCCAAAGATGTCGGACTTGTCGATGAGTTAGGCGTTATGCACGATGCGCAAAAAAGAGTCGAAGAGCTCAGCGGCGTAATCGATCCTATTTGGAACGAAGAGGATCCGTTTGATAAATTCCTCAAAAAGATCGCCGCACAAACCGCGGTAACGCTTCATACCTATTTCCCGCAGATCACCCTGCGGTAATGTTTAGGGCATGTGCTACATGCCATAAACATCCCTAACCTCTTTTCACCCTCACGACTTCTTTGGGTCGTTGCAAAATCTTTGCAACCCTCTCTTGCCACAACATGCCAAACTCTTGTATCTCCTCTGCATTTGCCGCGTTTTGCAATACTTTTTGTATCAGCGGCTGCAAAAGAGGAGAAGCAGCAACGGATGAGGGATCGTAAAAAAGCTCGACGCTTTGTGCGGTATCAAGACGCGTAAGACGCACGATCCCCTCCATGGCAACGCCAAAATGCAAGAGAGAGCGGCGGGCAAATTTTTGATTCAGCCCTTTAAAACCGCCCTCGTCTGAAGCGCCCGTAATCATCGAGATCACGTTGGCGATCACCCCCGTGACCCCCTCCTCTTTTTTCTCGCAAAAGCTTACCTCCACATCTCCGCGCTGTGGCAGGGCATCGCCGTAGAGCGCTTGCAAGCCCTGTTGCGCCATTAGGTACGCACCTGCAACGGTGGGGCAAGAGTGACCAGCCAGTTTTACCGCGTCTAAATAGGAAAAACGTACAATTCCTTCCTCAAATGCTCCCAATACCTTTGCAAGCGGGTCATAGAGTTTCATAGGTTCTATGGTGTCGAAAAAATGTGGATACTGCATATATGCCCTTTTTACAGAGCGGTTTTGGCAACTACCTCGGCAGTAATTTTCACCTTGTCGCTCATCGCGTCGAAAATATCCCCCGCCTCCAAAAGTTCCAGATCGATCACCTTGGCATCTTTGGATATTTGCGCAAAACCGCTTTTGTTTTTAAATTTCGGATGGCTGGATT
>JAQUCZ010000264.1 GCA_028685945.1 Sulfurimonadaceae bacterium
GTAATTGCTTAAAAACCACACGAGCATCGATGCCGCGGCGATAAACGTACCCGCTTTTTTAAGGTACATCCACGTTTTGGTAACTACCGTATGCCAAATGAGTTTCACCGAGGGAAGGCGGTACTTCGGCATCTCCATAACAAACGGCTCATCCGCGCCTTTAAATGCGGTCAGTTTCAAGATTTTTGCGGCAATAAGCCCTAAAAACGCCCCACTTATATAGATCAAAAAGAGGACGTTCCCCGCCATCTCTTGGCTAAAAAACGCTCCCGCAAAAAGCACGTACACCGGCAAACGCGCCCCGCAGCTCATAAACCCGATGATAAACAAGGTCAAAAGTCGGTCGCGGTCGTTTTTGAGGATGCGCGCACTCATATACGCGGGGATAGAACATCCAAACCCCGTCACGAGGGGGATAAACGACTGCCCGTGCAGACCGAATTTATGAAAAAAGCCGTCAAGCAAAAACGCCACGCGCGACATATACCCCGTGCTCTCCAAAAGCGCTATCCCTATGAAAAGGATCACGATATTGGGCACGAAAAGCACTACCGCACCGACCCCTGCAATAATTCCCTCTACGACCAGCGAGCGAACACCCTCGTTTGTAATGGTCGCACCGATCGCGTCGCCGAACCACCCGAAAAAAGCATCGATCCAATCCATCGGAATAGAGCCAAGCTCAAAAGTGACCTGAAACAAACTCCACATAAAAAAGAGGAAAATAGGTATCCCTAAAATAGGATGGATAAGGATATTGTCTATCTTCTCCGTAAGGGTTTTCTTCTCCACGCGCGCTTCTTGTTTAAGCACCTCGGTAACGATCCCTTTGTTAAAAGCGTTATACTCTTCGGCGAACGCTTCTTGGATATCGTCGGTATCGTGATGAAGCTCTATATGGCGTCTGGCATCGACCACAAGAGGCTGCAACTCCGTCCAAATAGGGTTGTCGTGGATACGGGTATAGGTTTTTTTGTTGTTTTTAAGAAGGTTCACCGCAACGTTTCGGTAACTGTTGTTGGCTTCGTATTTGTGTTTTTGCAAATGGGCTTCAATCGTCGTTATTTCCTCTTCGACCGCTTCGCCAAAAACGAGTTTCGGTTCCTCTTTAGGGGCTTCGTGTACGCGTATTACGGTCTCTATAAGCTCCTCGATCCCCTCTTTCGTTACGGCGGAAACTTTGACACATGCCACGTTTAAAAGGGTAGACATATATGCGGCATCTATCTCTATCCCCTCCTCTTTTGCTTCGTCGCTCATATTGAGTGCAATCACGATTTTTTTGCTCATGCTCATCAATTCGGCGGAAAGTTGGAGGTTTTTTTCAAGATTGGTCGAGTCGATCACGTTGATAATAAGATCGTATTTCTCCGCACACAGATACTCGTGCGTTACGCGCTCTTCGATGGTATACTCGGTAAAAGCGTAGGTTCCGGGAAGATCGACGACGGTAAAATGGTACCCTTTGTAATCAAAAAGCACCTCGGTTTTCTCCACCGTGACCCCCGTAAAGTTCCCTACGTGCAAATGGGCATTGGAAACGGAGTTGATAAGCATACTTTTGCCCACGTTGGGTTGCCCGACGAGTGCGACTTTGATATGTTTTGCCGTGATGGGGCAGGCTTTTTGTTTTGTCTGATTCATATCTTTTCCACCTCGATAAGTTGTGCTTCTTTGTCGCGCAAAGCTACGCGCGTTTTGGAAACTTTGACCTCGATCGTGCTTTTAGCGGGAGCATGTTCGAGCACCTCGATTTTCGCGCCTTTCATGATACCGAACGATATCAACCGCTGCTTAAGCGTTGTTTCGGATTGTATTTTTAGTACGCGGAGCAAGTCGCCTTTGCGGCAGTCATAAAGTGTCATGTGAACCCGTTTTGGTAAATTTTTTTAAAATGATAATAGATATCATGTTAAGAGTGTATTAAACTTTCTTTTTATTCGTTAAAAATTATAATCAAGCCGCACCACGGCACGATCAAAACCTTGATTTAAGCGCGTCGGTTCAAAATGGGTCGCAATCGCTTCGAGATGCCATCGTTCATTAAGATCGTAAGTGATTATCAGATTCTCCTCATACGCCTTGTTGTGATCGTCCCGTAATTCTCCGTACACAAGCTCCGCCACAAGCCCCTCAAAAAACGTTTCGCTAAAATCGTAGCCGATCCCGACTTTGTACGACCGAAGATCCTCCCCCGGATGCAGCTGCGACATACATGCCAAGGTCGCTTCATCGAGCGATGTGTAGTAAGGTCCCCCGCCGAAGCCGTCGGTTACGTAGTTATCCCCCTCGACGTAAACAAGGTTTGCGGCGGCTCCGAAGAAAAACTTGTTCAGATGCACGATCCCCATTGCGCCGTATACGCTCCCCTCAACGTTGGAATCTTCGAGTTCGCCGATTCTCGAATATTGCACGCCGTAATCAAAATGGATCCACTCGTCTCCGAAATACTCTATGCCGCTAGCTTCTACGTAGGTGATTACGCTCATCCGATCGATATAATTTACCCACAAACGTGCCGAACT
>JAQUCZ010000265.1 GCA_028685945.1 Sulfurimonadaceae bacterium
CCTTTTTGAGAGTGCGGGACAAAGCGAAGGCAACTATAGTTTTATCTGCATCGGCGCAAGAGAGAGACTTCAATACGATCAAGACAAAACTCTTTATACAGATGCAGAGGGGATCGTACATGCCAAAAAGGAAAACCCCTTTGTGTTTCTTAAAGACTACTACAAAAAACTCGATACTACCGAGTATAAAAAAGCAACCAAAGAGCTGCAAGTAGGGTACGTGGACGGTTTCATCGGCTATATCGGGTACGATATGGTCAAGGTGTTTGAACCTAAACTCCACGCCGCTATGGACAACCTCACCGATGAGTTGCATATGCCCGATCTTGATCTTATTTTGCCAAAACTTGTTTTGATCTACTCCCATAAAAACCATAAAATCACCCTCATCTCGACGTTGCAAGAACAAAGCAAAAACTTTAAGCACATAGAAAACGAACTCAAAGGGAGTTACGACTATATCCATATGGTGCAAAACCAAGGTGCAGGCAACGGCACGTTTGCACACTCCAAAGAGAAGTTTTTCGAGATGGTTGAAAAATCCAAAGAGATGATCCGCAGCGGCGACGTCTTTCAGATTCTTATGACCAACCGTTTTACCCGACATGCCAAGGTCGATCCTTTTAGTTTTTACCGTGTTTTACGTACAAAAAACCCCTCCCCTTATATGTTTTTGATGGAATACGAAAATTTCAATATCGTAGGAAGCTCCCCCGAGGTAATGGTGCGCCTAAGCGAGGGGGAACTGCTTTTGCGCCCTATCGCGGGAACACGCAAGCGCGGTGCGACCAAAGAGCGCGACAAAGAGCTTGAGCACGAACTTTTAAACGATCCAAAAGAGCTCTCGGAGCATCTGATGCTTATCGATCTCGGGCGCAACGACGTGGGGCGCGTGGCAAAAACGGGAAGCGTGCAGGTGGAAAACATGATGCATATCGAGCGTTTCTCCCACGTTATGCATATCGTCTCCGACGTCACGGCAGAGCTTGATGAGGGCAAAGATATGTTCGATCTTTTCATGGCATGTTTCACCGCTGGAACCATGACGGGTGCTCCTAAAATCCGTGCGATGGAACTTATTGCCGAGTACGAGGGGATCAAGCGGGGCTTTTACAGCGGCAGCATCGGCTACTTTGGGTTTGATGGCAATATGGACAGCGCCATCACCATCCGCAGCGCTTATATCGACGACGAAAAAATCGTACTCCAAGCGGGTGCGGGGGTCGTTGCGGACTCGCAAAACGAGCTTGAATATCTCGAAGTCACCAACAAACTAGGAGCCCTTACAAGCTCTCTAAGCGATCTTGATTGATATGAAACTTTTTGCCATCTTCGGGGATCCCGTAGCCCATTCGCGCTCCCCCCTTATGCATAACTACGTCTTTAGCCGCCTCCGCTTTGATGCGTGCTACACCCGCATACACCTCACCGACGGCTCCAAACTCAAAGAAACGTTTTTTGCCCTCGGTCTTAGCGGTGCGAATGTCACCGTCCCCCACAAAGAAGCGGCATTCTTGGCATGTGACGAGGTGCGCGGCTTTGCAAAAGAGATAGGGGTGGTCAATACCCTCATAAATGAAAACGGGAAACTTATCGGCTACAACACCGATGCAGACGGGTTTATGTTTGCCATCGAGGAGTTTAACAATCTAAAAAAAATCCTCATTTTAGGAGCGGGAGGTACCGCAAAAGCGCTTTTTAGAAGATTTTTGCAAGAGGGGCTTGCGGTGGAGGTGCTCAACCGAAGCAAAGGGAATCTTGCCTATTTTAAAGAGTTTGCTACCCCATGCCATACGTGGGAGAGTTTTACACCATCCTCCTACGATCTCGTCGTAAACACTACGAGTGCGGGTCTCAAAGACGACCACCTCCCCGCTCCGCGAGAGATTATCGAGAGCGTTTTGGCAAACACCCGTTACGCCGCCGATGCAATCTACGGCAAAGTCACCCCGTTTCTAGCCTTGGCATGTGAGAAAAACATCCCCGCAAAAGACGGCGCCGATATGCTTTTGGGGCAAGGGGTTTTGGCAAACGACTATTTTACGCAGCACCGTTTCGATCAAGAGCGTATCAAAGAGGCGATGGCACAAAGCTTTTTGTTCTAATATCCAAAACGGAAGTGAGGCTTTAGCCTCACTTTATGGCATGTTAATACTATTACGAGGCTAAAGCCTCGGTTCCGAGGAGTCGTTACTCCTTTGGCACGCTGCTATTTTTCGTAAAAATCCCCTTGCGTGCTTCTATGGCGTCCCACATCCCGTTTACGTTCTCCTCTGCAACGGCGACGCTTTGTTTTTTTGCGCTTTGCCAAAGCGCTTCGTTTGGTTTGGGGCATGCCCGCACACACTCGCCGCAGTAGATACACAGCCACGGGTTGTATTCGTATTTGAGCGATTTTTTGTTTTTTTCGTTATCGCTCGGGGGTGTATCGACGGGGGGAAAAAGGATGGCACCCGGAGGGCATGGTTTTTCACACTTAAGGCAGTAGATACACTCCGCTTCGTTGTACTCAATCAACCCGG
>JAQUCZ010000266.1 GCA_028685945.1 Sulfurimonadaceae bacterium
TTAAGATTGACGATCCCCTTGGAAGAGATGCGCTGCTCTTTGGGCGTTTGTGCTTCCCAAGAGCGGGTCGGGTTTTCCAGATCGACAAAGGCGTAAACGCTTCCCCATTCCCAAAACGCACCCCCCTCAACCTCCAGATAGGCAAAATCTGCTCTGGCAGGCTCATTCTCGACCCTATGACTCCAATCCAAATAGTTTATACTCGTGTTCAAAAACCCGTATAAAGGCTTTTGCAACTCCAACGCGCCGAGCATCCCGACACATGCCAATAAGATGACGATGATTTTTTTCACGAATCGTTTCCCCGATTTTTTTCGCAATGCTAGCAAAAACTCGCTTTGAAGTTCTCTTGGTTGAGGGCTTGTTCTTCGTGCGATTTGAATCGCGTATATCCTTCAAACGAGTGTCATCGTATTTATGGGCACGATAAAAAATCATGCACTCTTTAAAATAAGCGGAATATCTATCTCGTGAGGGTTTTGTTTTACATTTAAAATTTCGATCGCTACAACCTCGTCTTTGTCGTTGTAATCGATGATGACATCTTTTGATTTTTCTTCACTCTCTACAATCGTGTCGGATGACAAAATAACATAAAGAGAATCTGTTTGGGGATCGTATTTAATTTTCATCTTTACAACCTTTTTTTCTCATATTTCTATCAAAATAAGCCGTTACGATTTTCATATGCAACGGATTGACCACAACTTTAATGCATCGATTTGCTTCCGATGCAATGATAGCAAAATAATGTTCTTCGACCTCGGAAACCATGTGATACGAAGAGGGAGATTCAAGAGCCGTTTGAATCCACTCAATCTTTATGCTTCTCGCGTTCATAACATCTATGGCATGTTGTGTCAGTTCGTATTTCATGCAATGATTATACCGATAATAAGAAATAAATTGAATAAGCCAAAGTTTGTTGCGGTGTGTGTTCTTGAAAACTACGGGGATGATTTTTGTGAATTTGAAAACGATGCGGCAAATTTTGCTTATGAGTACGAGTATATAAAAACGCACGATTTGTCTCATGTTTTTTGCGAGATAAAAGAGTTTTTGGTTGCGTATAAAATCTTGTGTAAAAACAGCGACGACGAAATGCCTCTTTGGTATGAAAGGGTGCCGAAAAATTTAGAGTTTTAAAATAAATTCCTCTATCTCTTTAAGCGGTTTGAGCGAGTGTTTGTTGAGTCGGTAGCGACAATCTCGATAATCGGCACAAAAATAGCGTGCGATATCGTACTCATTTTTTCTGTAAAACGGGTCGCTAAAGATATATAAAACCTCCATCATAGCCAAAACGTCGCCGTCGTCTGCAAATCGAGAAGAGTGAATAGAAACCCTTTTTGTGTTCGAGTTAGTACGAATCTGCTCTATCATCGTTTTTATTGCTTTATTCGTTTCTATCGGTGCATACGGGGCAAAACAATCCTCTACCAAAGTGAGCGCTTGCGTTAAAATGTTTTTCTTCTCTTCGTAGGGGTAAAATCTCTCATCGTAAAGGGATACTCCCGCTTCAAAACGCGCGACTATTTTATGGGCGATATGGCGGGCAAATTCGTAAGATGCTTCATCGGTAAAAGTGTCGCTTAACGTCTTGAGTCGCATAAGTTTTGTAATCTGCACTTTTTGCATAAGAGTAATAGCCTCTTTAGTTTGTGCAATATTTTCAAGAAAAAACGCTTTTGTTTTTTGCGGTGCTGCCCTTTTGTTGCGAGGCATTTTTTTTTTTTTACGATTGAAATGGCGCGGCGTATGCATCTCCCAATGCAGTGTTCCCTCTTGAAAACTTCTGTGGGCAAAATAACGTAAAAACCGCCCGAACGTCATCATCTTCGTATCAATTAGAAGAGGGTTCTTTGGAGAAATATCGGGACAAGGCGGTTGCATCCAAGCGCCGTACCCTTTTGTGGAAAAATAGACTTTAAAAATCGCTTTCGTAAAAAACAACGGATGGTTTTTCATCTTTATAATCTCGTGTTTTTGGCTCCATAACCGCACGAGAGAACCGTAAAAAAAATCATATTTTTTGTTTTGAAAATAAAAAAGCGGATCTTTTATATCGGGGGAGGTGAAAAATTTTGCTAAGGAATCTTTCTTGTATTTTGCGGGAAGGATGACGAACAAACCGCCCGTAGAAACGACGACAATAAACTTTTTCATGCCAAAACCTTTCTTGTTAGTTCTCTTTTCTCGTCACACCTCTCCTGAGGTGTGACGCATATAGATGTCATTTACTCTGGTATGCATTCCATCTCGGGAGAGATGTGACGCGGTAATCTTTTATTTTCGAAGATTTTTTATTTCAAATAAAATTTTTGTTCTGATTTTCATCATATCAGACTCAAAATTGTTGTTTGGCAACAACTTATAAAAGCCATGCTCATCAATATCACCATTTTTTATTGGTAGTAGCTTTAAAAGAGTCTTTTGCAATTCTTCGGGTTTGAAAGAAAAATTTTTAATTTCTTTAGAATTTAAGTGATACGCTACATCTT
>JAQUCZ010000267.1 GCA_028685945.1 Sulfurimonadaceae bacterium
TTGAGCCGATTTTGGTAGGTAAAAGATCAGAAATTTTACCTCTGTTACCGAAAAGTTATAGAGATAAGATTTTAATAGTAGAGAGCGACGACGTCATCTCTATGTCTGATGCTGCAACCGATGCCGTTAAAAGAAAAGAGAGTACCATCTACAAAGCGATCGAGCTTGTAAAAAACGGCGAAGCCCACGGTGTCGTATCGGCGGGTCACAGCGGTGCTACCATGACGCTTGCGACTTTGCGTTTGGGGCGTCTTAAAAATGTTTCGCGCCCTGCACTCGTTACGCTTATGCCGACCAAAACGGGTCGCCGTTCGGTTGTTTTGGACGTGGGGGCAAACGTCGATTCCCGTCCCGAACATCTTGCCGAATTTGCCGTAATGGGCGGATGCTACGCGGAGGATGTTTTAAAGATCAAAAATCCGAGCATCGGTCTTTTGGCTAACGGAGAAGAGGATTCTAAAGGAAACGAAGTAACAAAAGCTGCGTTTAAAATCCTCAAAGGGTACCCCGGCTTTAAAGGCAACGTAGAAGGAAACGATATCTTCAACGGAAGCTGCGACGTTATTACCTGCGACGGGTTCGTAGGGAATTTGGTTCTCAAAGCGAGCGAGGGGGTTGCTTCTACGATCAGCCTTTTGATCAAAGACTATATCAGAAAATCTCCCGTAGCGATTACGGGTGCGCTTTTGATGCGCAAAGTGTTTAAATTGCTCAAAAAAGAGATCGATTATGCAGAGATCGGCGGTGCACCGCTTATCGGGATCAAAGGGTGTGCGATCGTAAGTCACGGCAAAAGTAATGCCCGTGCTATCGAAAATGCTATCTACCAAGCGATTCGCTATGTCGATACGGGGGTTAACGATCATATCGTTGCACGCCTCGAGACGCTCAAAAAAAAGGAAAGTTAATGGCTTATGCTGCACTCCGCTCTATCGGTGCTTATGCCCCTAAAAATATCTTGACCAACGAAGACCTTGCCAAAATGGTGGATACTTCGGACGATTGGATCACGAAACGTACGGGGATCAAAGAGCGCCGTATCGCCGACAAAAACGAAACAACGAGCGATATGGGAGTCAAAGCAGCCCAAAAAGCTATAGAGCGAAGCGGTATTGCAAAAGAGGAGATAGATATGGTCATTTGTGCGACTATATCTCCCGATTATTTTTGTATGCCTTCGACGGCAACCCTTATCTCCAACAAACTCGGATTGCAAAACGTTACGGCGTTTGATATCTCTGCGGCATGTACGGGGTTTGTGTATATTCTCTCGATCGCCAAAGCGTTTATAGAATCGGGAATGAAAAAAAACGTTCTTATTATCGGTGCGGAAAAACTCTCTGCGATCACCGATTATACCGACAGAGGCACCTGTATCTTGTTCGGCGACGGCGCGGGTGCGGCAATTGTCGGTGCTACGAATGATAAATCCGAAGCGATTATCGACGTACATACGGGGGCAGACGGAAGTTTTGCCGATCTGCTTATGACGCCAAACGGCGGTACGGGTTCTCCGCACGACTCTTTGGAGCAAGAGGCGGGTTCTTGCTATATGCAGATGAAGGGGAACGAAACCTTTAAGGTTGCCGTACGCACCCTTACAAAAGACGTCGAAGATATTTTGGCGGCGAATAATATCGCAAGCGAGCAGGTTGATCATTTCGTGCCCCATCAAGCTAATTATCGTATTATCAAAGCGGTCGGAGATGCACTTGGCATGAGCGATGCTCAAGTGGTGCTCACGGTACACAAATACGGCAACACATCGGGAGCTTCGATCCCTATGGCTATCAACGATATCTACGAAGAGGGGAAACTCAAAGCGGGCGAACTTCTTTTGCTCGATGCTTTTGGCGGCGGACTTACGTGGGGTTCTGCGTTAGTACCGTTTTCGCCTTTACGCTAATTGTATTGCACATGCCATGGCATGTGCGTCTTACAACTCTTTTTTCTTACTAAAATCTCTGTTTAATACCTCAAACAACTCTTTGTAAAACAACTCTTGGTCTTTGAGTTTGACGTTTCCTTCACGAAGTTTTTCTCCCCACATAGGATTGGGAAAATAGCTGTCCTCTTCAAAACGTGCCATAACGTGGATATGCACGCGCGGAAGCATATTGGCAAAAGACGCCATATTGATCTTTTTGGGGTTGAAGTAGCGTTTCATTTCGAACTCGACGATATCGTACACCTCCCAAAGACGCAAACGCAACTCTTTTGGCATGTCGCCTAACTCTTTATAGGGTTTTTTGGTAAAGATTTTCAGCCACGGTATTTCGCTTTCGTGGACTTCAATATAGAGTTCGTCCTCTTCGTAGATAAGCACGTTGATTCCTTTGTTTTTAGGAAATTATATCAAATTGTAAGGGGAAGGTAAAAGAGGCTTTGGCATGGAGAGAGCTCCATGCCAAAGAGGGGGATTAGTATTTTTTGGATCTTGATTGGGAATCGCGTGAAGGTCTCGTGCTTCTATCGCGTGATCCGCCATCGCGGCTATCGCGG
>JAQUCZ010000019.1 GCA_028685945.1 Sulfurimonadaceae bacterium
GAGGGGGAGATAGAAAAAATGCTTTACGATATCAACTTTTGGATGCAAGAACACGGGTATGAGAGTACCGATCAGATGCGCGGCAGCATCTCTTTGAATCATACCGCAAAACCCGACGTGTATGAGAGAAACTCTTATGTCGGAGCGCTTCAAAGCTATAAAAGGTAAGGGGTAAAAACGGTGCTTAAAGGATGTTAAAAATAATATTTTCGTGAATTTTTTGTTATAATCACTTTTTAATTTAAGATAATTTTTGAAAGTGAGAAAAGACGAGTGAGCGTAAAAAATCAAACCTTTTTCTTGGTTGCTTCAGTGCTTTTGGCAGCTTCTGCAGTTGTAACTTTGCTCGTGTACTCGCAAGAGTCTAAAAAACTCGTTGCCTCTCAAAAAGCACATGCCGAGGAGATTCGTGGTGCTTTCGAAAAAGTGTTGCAGCGCCAAGAGCAGTTTTATGCAAGCAGAATCAAAGCCAATATCAACTCAAACGGCGTAAAAGAAGCTCTTGCAAGAGGTGATAAAGAAACTCTTAAACAGCTTATAGAGGGGCGTTGGGAAGTGCTTCAAAGCGAAAATAGTTACCTTGAATCGATGCGGTTTTATCTGCCCGATAGCTCTCTTTTGTTGCAGGTGCGAAAGTATCCTCTTGTTTCTTACGAAGTGAGCGGCTACAGCATGATGGTTCGCGACGTCATGACAAAAAAATTTCCCGTTCACGGTTTTGAAGAGGAAACAAACGTTTTAATCTACAAGATCGTTTACCCCGTTTTATACGAAAACCGCTTTTTAGGAAGCGCAGAATTTAGTCTTAATGCGGAGTTTTTTCTTAAAGAACTCTACGAACTCTACAAAATCCAAAGCGCGTTGTACGTAAAAGAGTCGCAACTGCTCCAAATTGCCGACCGCTTGGGAAAATACTACCAAAAATACACCACCCTCGAAGAGAAAAATTTTACGAAGTATCTCCCCTCGGACTACGATTTCGCTCCTTTTACAACGTTTCAAACGTCGCAGGGGCGTTTTATCGGCGTCTATAATATAGACGTGCAAGAATACGACACCGATACCGCCGCGAAATTGCTTTGTTTTGTAGATTTTACGCAGGAGCAAAAGGAGCTGTATCGGCGTATTTTGATCTTGGGGCTGTTTCTTTTCGGGATGACGGGGATTGTGTTGGTATTTGTCTATATTATTTTCAATCGCAACGTCAAGATACTCGAAAAAGAGTATGAAAGTATGAGCCAATATAAAAAGATGATCGATGAACACGTGATCACGGCAACTTTGGATCTGCACTGCAATTTGGTTGACGTCAGCGAAGCGTTTTTAGAGATAACAGGATACAAAAAATCGTTTTTACTGGGAAAAAAATACAGATTTTTGGGGTATCCGGACGTATCGAACGAAATGTACGAAAAGATGTACAAAGCACTGAAGTACAAAAAAAATTTTCAAGGGGAGATGAAGCAAGCCAAAGAAAACGGCGAACTGTTTTGGGTGAGCGTCAATATTCAGCCTAAATTTCAAAAAAACATTTTGATCGGTTACGACGTTATTATGCACGATATTACCGATAAAAAAATCAACGAGGAGTTGATGGTAACCGACGGTTTGACCCATCTGTACAACCGAAGACATTTTAACGATATCTTCCCCAGAATGATTCAAAGTACCAAACGCGACGGCGGCTTTTTAAGCTTTTTACTTTTTGATCTCGATAATTTTAAACTCTACAACGACACCTACGGACATCAGGCGGGAGACCACGCGCTTATAGAGGTGGCACGGGTACTCAAAGAATCTCTTAAGCGGGGATACGATTATAGTTTTCGACTCGGCGGAGAGGAGTTTGCCGTCGTGTATAAAAGTTCAAGCGAACACGATGCATACCTGTTTGCGCAAAAAATTAGAAAAAATATTATGGCATTGCAAATCAAGCATGAGAAAAACGGGGAAGAGGGGGTACTTACCGCTTCGTTCGGTCTTATAACCCTGCACGATTACGACCTCACGAACGATGACGATATCTATAAAAGAGCGGACGAGTTTCTCTATCGAGCAAAAAAAGAGGGGCGCAACCGAGTCGTCTCAAGAATTTTGTAAGGAGAGAGGGTGCGTTCGATACTTTTCGTATGTTTAGGAAATATCTGCCGTTCGCCGCTCGCCGAGGGGATCACACGGGAGTTTGCCGAAAAAAAAGGGCTTACGCTGCACATAGATTCGGCGGGAACGGGGAGTTGGCATGTAGGGGAAGCTCCGTGTGCCAACTCGATCAAAGTCGCCGCGATGCACGGGATCGACATAGCCGCCCTGCGTGCACGGCAGGTGAGAAAAGAGGACTTTGAAACGTTCGATCTCGTCATAGGGCTTGATACAAGCAATATGCAAAACCTCAAAGCGATGGGTGCGAAAAACCTCGTGAAGCTGGGTTCTTTCGGCGAAGATAACAAAGACGTTCCCGACCCTTACTTTTTTGAGGGATTTGAAGGTTTTTTAGAGGTCTACCGTATGATTGAGAGGTGTGTCGGGGTGCTTTTGGAGGAGATTGAGTATAATACATGCCAAAAGAACAGCTGTGAGGATAAACGATGAAAATAGCGCAAAATATTACGGAGCTTATCGGCAATACGCCGCTTGTTCGGCTCAATACTCCCTCTAAATTAAGCGGTGCGACCATCTTGGGAAAATGTGAATTTATGAACCCCACGAGTTCGGTTAAAGACCGCATAGGGTTTAATATGATACGCCGTGCGATGGAAGCGGGTGCAGTGAAAGAGGGGACGACGATTATAGAACCCACAAGCGGCAATACGGGGATCGCTTTGGCTGCAAACTGCGCGGCATTGGGGCTTGAACTTCTCTTGACGATGCCCGAGTCGATGAGTATCGAGCGTCGCAATCTTCTTAAAGCGTTGGGGGCAAAACTTGTTTTAACCCCTGCGGCAAAAGGGATGAGCGGTGCGATCGAAGAGGCGCAAAACCTCCATGCCAAGATAGCCGACAGTATTATTTTGCAACAGTTTGAAAACCCTTCAAACCCTGAAATCCATACCCTTACGACGGCACAAGAGATTCTGCGCGACACCGATAAAAAGCTCGACGCCTTTGTCGCTGCCGTAGGAACGGGGGGGACGCTTACGGGTACGTCGCGCGTATTGCGGCAAGAGGTGGCAAATATTGCCGTTTTTGCCGTAGAACCAGAAGCTTCACCCGTGCTCTCGGGGGGCAATGCCGCACCCCATATGATTCAGGGGATAGGCGCGGGATTTGTGCCGAAGATTCTTGATACGAGCGTATATGACGAGGTGGTTTGTGTCAGCAACCAAGACGCGATCGAGACGGCAAAGATGCTTGCCCGCACGGAGGGGCTCTTGGTCGGAATCTCTGCTGGGGCGAACGTATATGCGGCGATGCAGGTTGCAAAAAGAGCAGAATTTCAAGGCAAAACGATTGTAACTATTTTATGCGACACGGGGGAGAGATACCTCTCGACGGCACTTTTTAGTGAAGAGTAAATTTTTAGAAACGATTCGGGTAGAAGAGGGGTTGGCATGTAACCTTGAGTACCACCAAAAACGGGTCGATAAAGCGTTTGCTTCTTTTGCTTCAAAGGGCGGATTTTCTTTGCAAGAGTTGATCGATCCCCCCAAAGAGGGGCTGTTTCGTTGTCGCGTCGTGTATGACGTCAGCGGCGCCGATGCTCCCGAAATAAGTTACGTACCTTACGAAAAAAGGGTGGTTCGCTCTTTAAAGATTGTTTACGACGATACGTTGCAATACGATCATAAATATTTAGACCGTCGGGAGATCGATGCCCTTTTTGCCAAAAGAGAGGGATGCGACGATATATTGATCGTACAAAACGGCTACGTTAAAGATACTTCTATAGCCAATATCGCCTTTTTTATACGCGGGCATTGGATCACGCCGCAAGAGCCTTTATTGGAGGGAACTGCGCGTGCACGCTTTTTGGAAGAGAAAAAAATCGTTGCAGAGCCGATCACGCCGGATATGTTGCCAAACGTGGAAAAAACGGCGCTTATGAATGCGATGATCGGATTCGATATCTTGAGCGGGTGCCGTTTTGAATTTTGATATAATTGCGCGATAAAAAGGAAAAAAACGTGTTGAAAAAAATAATAGATGATAAAAAGTTTGCCTCTTTGATGCAAAAAAATATCGAAGAGACGTTGATGTTTTTGTTTGAAAAGGATGAACAGTTCGGGATTTTGTGTAAGATATCCGACGTAACGTTTGATCCGGAACTCCCACATGCCATGCTTGCGGAGTTTCGTTCTTTGACCCTTTTCCTGCTGGCGGGCTATACGTTCGAGACCGCACATATCGCAGATGATTGTTTGGTGTTTGAAGCGGGATTCGGAGAGGAGAATTTCGGGAGCGTGGTGAGCGTACCGCTTTTGAGTATTTTACAGATTTTGGTGGACGACACGCCGATACTTATTAACCTAGCAACCTATAAAAAAGAGCAGCAACTCAAAGAAAAAGTAGACAATAAAGGGGTGGAAAACTCCATGAAGAGCTTTTTGTCCAATCCAGAAAATTCGAAGTTTTTTAAAAAGTAAGGGAAATCCTCCCCTTACGTATTTATACTTTGGAGAGAGAAAGCAGGTAGTTTACGACGTTGTCGATAAAAGCGTCGTGTTTGCGATCTTTTGAGTAAGCGATATAGAAATTTCTTTCGATTTTATAGTTTTTAAGTCTCGCTTCAAAGAGACGCCCTTGCGCGATATCGGCTTGGATGACGTGGCGCGACATAATCGAGACAAGGGGTCTTGCGGCGGTTTTGTCGGCGTTAAGAATCGTCTCTTTGATAGATGTCGGACTGGTTAGAACCCCGATAACGTTGAAGTTTTGGCAGTTTACTCCCATCTCCTCGAAAATCTCCGCAGTCAAGCGGCGCGTGTGGGAGTTTTCGTTGCGGCAAATCCAATCAAACTCAAGCAGATCTTCGGCACTTAGCTGTTTTTTGATCGGTTGGTTTGAGAATACGACAAGCTCATCCTCGACCCATTCGCGGTAAACGATATTGTCTTTGAATACGGGCGATTCTATAAGAGCCAAATCTATCTTTTTATCTTCGAGTTCATCGATAATCTCCGAAGAGAGTCCGACGTGCATATATACCTCGTTGTTGATCCTTTTTTGGATCTCTCCGAGGTAGTTGGGGAGAATGTAGTTCCCGATGGCAAAAGAAGCACCCATAATAAACGTAAACTCTTTGTTGATGATTTTTAAAAGCTCTTTTTCGCCGTTTGTTATCGCTTTTTCAAGTTTAAGAGCGATTCTGTAGAGGTCTTCCCCCTCTTTTGTGAGTAAAATCCCGTTTTTCTTTCTTTCGACGATTTTCGTATCGAGGTAATCCTCTATAAATTTGATCTGTTGCGTAACTGCAGGCTGGGAGATCCCGAGTTTAGCGGAAGCGTTTGAAAAACTTTTTTCTTTTACGACCATTAGAAACGTTTGCAATTTCGCAAAATCTTTTAACATTATAATTCCTATAAGCAATGTTGATACAAAATTATAACTCATTATTATAATTAATGCAATAGGTTTGTAATAATTCAATAGTTTTTGGATATAATAAAACAATTTTAGATGAAGCGGTCGTGGTATGGAAAAAATATTTGCAAAACTCAACAAATCTCAATCGGAAGCGGTACGACAAACGGAAGGTCCCGTTTTAATTCTCGCCGGTGCGGGAAGCGGAAAAACAACGACGATCGTCTCGAGATTGGCGTATCTTATAGAGCAGGTGGGGATCCCCGCATCCAATACGCTTACGCTTACCTTTACCAACAAAGCGGCAAAAGAGATGCGCGAGAGGGCTTTGGCTATGATGGAACAAAGTGCTTACCCGCCGCTTTTGTGTACTTTTCATAAATTCGGATTGTTGTTTTTAAAATTCCATATCCATCTTTTAAACAGAGAAAATAATTTCGTCGTTATCGATACCGACGATAAAAAAAAGATCATTAAAAAGATCAATGCCGATCTGCAGATTCCGCTTGTTGCAAGCGAAATTTCGCGCTATAAAAACTCTTTGATGTCTCCGGACGATGCCTACAAACAGGCAGAGATTTTCCATTATCAGCAGATTGCCAAGGTGTACGAGGAGTACGAAAACTATCTTCAGGAGAACAACCTCGTCGATTTTGACGACCTTATTTCACTTACCTACAAGTTGCTAGAGCGCAACCCCGATCTGGCGCATAAAACCTCGCTAAAATACCAATATATTATGGTGGACGAGTACCAAGATACCAACGAACTACAGCTAAAGCTGATCCAAAAACTTTGCAGTGCGCATAGAAACATCTGTGTGGTTGGAGACGACGATCAGAGTATTTACGGATGGCGCGGAGCGCATATCCGCAATATTATGGAGTTTGATCAAGATTTTGCGGGAGCATCGGTTTTTAAACTTGAAGAGAACTACCGCTCAAGAGAACCGATTCTAAAAGTGGCAAATGCCCTGATCGAACATAACCGCTCAAGGCTGGGCAAAACCCTCGTGGCAACCCGCGGAAAGGGGGAAAATGTAGCTATTTTGAACTCCCACGATGAAAACGAGGAAGCAAGAAAAATAGCACAGCAGATCCATAAATTGCTCGATTCGGGCGTGCCTGCACAAGATATAGCGGTACTTTATCGCGTCAACGTCTTAAGCCGCTCCATCGAAGAGGGTCTTAACCGTGCAGGGGTTGCCTACAAGCTTGTCGGAGGGTTGCGTTTTTACGATAGAGCCGAGATTAAAGACCTTATCAGCTATCTGCGTGTTATTACCAACCACCACGACGATTTCTCTTTGAAAAGAATTTTAAACAAGCCAAAAAGGGGTCTGGGCAAAGCAAGCATCGACAAGCTTGAACTTGCGGCACATGCCAAAGGGTGTTCTTTTTACGAGTTTATAAAAAATGCTGCGTTTGAGGAGCTTGACGAGCTTGTCAAAAAAAAGAATGCCGCGACGCTTAAAACGTTTATCGAAAATATCGAAGAGGTTGCGCGTGTTTCAGAAGAGGCGACCTATAGTTTTATAGATGTTTTAGAAGATACGTTTAGGCTCAAAACCATCTATGCGGGCACTCCCGAAGAGGATGAGAAGATCCTCAATATGGACGAGTTTTACGGGCTCTTTAGAGATTTCATAAAAAACCAGCCCGAGGCGAGTTTGGATGAGTTTTTAAACGAACTCACATTGCAAAGCGAGCAGGATCAAGTGGAGGGGGAATCGATCTATATGATGAGTATCCATGCCTCCAAAGGGCTTGAGTTTTCCCATGTTTTTTTAATAGGGATGGAAGAAGGGTTTCTACCGCTTAACGGCGAGGGAAGCGATCTTGAAGAGGAGCGCCGCTTGGGGTATGTCGCGTTTACGCGGGCAAAAGAGACTCTTACCCTCTCCCACGTGGGGAGCAGGTTTTACAAGGGGCGCAGAACCGAATTGCAAAAAAGCCGTTTTTTCAACGAAGCGGGGCTTTGCGAGGGCTCTTTGATTCTTGAAAAAAACACCGCGTTTAAAAAAGGGGATTTGGTGCGTCATAAAATCTTCGGTACGGGGAGAGTTCTGGGCGTAAGCAAGTCGGGAAGAGAGTTTAAACTCAACATCAATTTTGCGGGTACGAAGCGGGAGATACTCGCCTCTTTCGTCGAGAAGCTATGAACCGTCTTTTTGTCGCTTACAAGCCGAGCGGGATCGGTTCGAATAGTTTTTTATCCCGTCTGAAAAGAAAATATAACGAAAAAAAAGCGGGTTTTTCGGGTACTCTCGATCCTTTCGCCAAAGGTGTTTTGGTGATCGGTTTGGGAAGCCATACGAAGTTGTTTCGCTTTTTGGATAAAACACCCAAAACCTACCGCGCGACTTTGTGGCTGGGGGCTAAAAGCGATACCCTCGATACGGAGATGATCGAAGAGGTTGCGCTTTTAGAAGAGTTGCCGCATGCCAAGGTGGCAGAGGCGGTTACTTCGCTGGAGGGGGAGCTGGAGTACGAACCTCCGATTTTCAGTGCTAAAAAGATCAACGGGCAAAGGGCTTACGATCTTGCGCGCGCAGGAAAAGAGGTGGTGCTCAATAAAATCCATTCGAGTATTTACGAGGCAAAACTGCTCCATTATTGCCACCCTTTCGTAACCTTTGAAGCGACCGTTTCGGAGGGGACGTATATTCGCTCTCTAGGGCGCATAATTGCTCAAAAATTGGGAGTGGCACACGGTAGTTTGAGCGCATTGGAGCGTTTACGCGAGGGGCAGTTTTGCTATAATGGCGAAGCTTCTTTGGATATCAGACAATGTCTGAATATCCCCAAAAATATCTACCGCGGTTCACAAGAGAATCTTCGATATGGAAGGGTTCTTGCTTTGGAAGATTTAGAAATACAAGAGGAGGGCCACTACTGGCTCGACAACAATGAGAGCATTGCGATCATCCGCATCGAAGCGGGGGAAGTAAAATACGAGCTCGGCAGGATAGAGATATGTTAGTTTTAGCAAGAAAAATAGATGAGTCGATCATTATCGGAGACGACATCAAAGTAAAAATAGTCTCTATCGACAAAGGGGTAGTCAAACTCGGAATAGATGCGCCCGCAAGCGTTGCCATCATGAGAGACGAACTGCTTAAAGACCTTAAAGATTCCAACAGGGCGGCTTCTAAAGAGGTGAAGCCTGAGAGTTTGAGTTTGCTTAGTAAATTGCTAAAGAGGTAAGAGCGTGAAGGTGTATAAAGCACATGCCAAGGTCAATATCTTTTTAAAAATAACGGGCAAACGGGATGGATACCACGAAATTATCTCCCGTTTTATGAAGGTAAAAAACCTCTACGACGAGCTTTGCTTCGTTCCCAAAGAGGAGGAGAATCAAAGCTTTCAAATAGTCGGAGATTTTTCGTGTGAAACGGCGCAAAATACCATCTATAAAGCTTATTTTGCTCTCAAAGAGCACACGAAATCGGAATCGCTTGAGAAGTTGATGCGCTCACATGCCATACAAGTAAAAAAAAATATCCCCGCTTTTGCAGGTCTAGGTGGCGGCAGCAGCGATGCGGCATGTTTTTTAAAGATGTGCAACGAGGTGCTGCATTTGGGATTGAGTCTCAATGAACTGGCACGCATAGGGCTTAAAGTGGGTGCGGACGTTCCGTTTTTCATCTACGGGTATAATAGCGCCAACGTAAGCGGTATAGGAGAGGTTGTCGAAGAGTTTAAAGAGGAGCTTTTGGACTTGGAGGTGTTTACCCCTGAGGTTGCCATCAGTACGCCGAAGGTGTACCAAACCTACAGGGAAAGTTTTTACAATCCCATAGACGGCTACGAGCTGCACAGACTCAAAAACACCCTCTCGCGTGACATCTTAAAAACGATGTCGGTGGAGGAAGCAAACGACCTCTTCCGCCCCGCGATGCAAGAATACAAAGAGTTGCGACGCTATTACAAACACGGCTACCACTTTAGCGGTAGCGGCAGTAGTTTTTTTAGAATAAAGGAAAGTTAGGATGGGTGAAACCATTGCAAAAAATAAAAAAGCCTATTTTGATTACTTTTTAGAGGAGAAATTTGAAGCGGGGATCGTTCTTAGCGGAAGCGAAGTCAAAGGGATCCGCGCTTCGAGGGTGAACCTCAAAGACAGTTTTATCCGTTTTGTGCAAAACGAACCCTTTTTATTCAATGCCCACATCGGGCGCCTCGATACTACCCACCATTTTTACGGGCACGAGGAGCGCGCACCGCGCAAATTGCTGTTGCACAAAAAAGAGATTGCCAAAATGATCAAGGCGGTGACGCGCGACGGTTACACAATCGTTCCGTTGCAGCTTTATTTTAACGACAGAAATATCGTCAAAGTGCAGATCGCCATTGCCAAAGGGAAACAGCTTCACGATAAACGCCAAGACCTCAAAGAGAAAGATCAAAAACGGGATATCGATCGGGCGATGAAGGAGAACTGATGCGTTTTGTTGTAGTTTTTCTCTTTTGTATCGCTTTGATGCACGCTTTTTCGTTTGATATTAAAGC